>NZ_JBXAOA010000068.1:0-16839 GCF_058802325.1 Pseudomonas sp. GW822-FHT02E03
CCCCCCCCCCCCCCCCCCCCCCCCCCCCCCCCCCCCCCCCCCCCCCCCCCCCCCCCCCCCCCCGCTCCCACAGGGGATTGGTTGCGTATTTGAATCATCTGTTTTGCGGAGTCCCAGCCCCTATGAAGCACAACGTCATCCTTGTCGTGCTCGACGGCCTCAATTACGAAGTCGCGCGCCACGCCATGGGGCATCTGCAGGCTTACGTTGGCGCAGGACGCGCGGCACTCTACAAGCTGGAGTGCGAACTGCCGGCCCTGTCCCGACCCCTTTATGAATGCATCCTGACCGGCGTTACGCCGATCGACAGCGGCATCGTTCACAACAACGTCTCGCGCCTGTCCAACCAGCGCAGCATCTACCATTACGCCACCGACGCCGGCCTGAAAACCGCAGCCGCGGCCTATCACTGGGTCAGCGAGTTGTATAACCGTTCTCCGTTCATGGCCGCCCGGGATCGTCATACCGATGACCCCAAACTGCCGATCCAGCACGGTCACTTCTACTGGAACGACCACTACCCCGACTCGCACCTGTTCGCCGACGCGGAACACCTGCGCCTGCGCCACGCGCCGAACTTTTTATTGGTCCACCCCATGAACATCGACGACGCCGGGCACAAGCACGGCCTCGACACCCCGCAGTACCGCAACAGCGCTCGCTCAGCCGACATCATCCTCGCCGATTACCTGCAAGGCTGGCTCGACGCCGGTTACCAGGTGCTGGTGACGGCTGACCACGGCATGAACAACGACCGCTCACACAACGGCCTGTTGCCCGAAGAACGCGAAGTGCCGTTGTTCGTCCTCGGCGATGCCTTCAGCTTCAACCAAAACGCCGCGCCGAAACAGACCGAAATCTGCGGCACCGTCTGCGAACTGCTGGGCGTGCCCCACGACAAACCTGTGTGCCGGGAGCTGCTCAAGTGAACGCCATGACCCGCGGTAAATGGCTGGCCGCTTTGTGCCTGGTGCCCTTCGCGATTTTCTTCTTTGTGTTCCAGATCGCCCCGCTGCTCTGGGTAATGATCAACAGCCTGGAATCGGAAGAGTTCGGCTGGGGCCTGGCCAACTTCAGCAAAATCTTCAATTCGAAGTTCTATCTGCAGGCGATCCAGTACAGCCTCGAGATCAGTTTCTGGTCCAGCGTGTTCGGCATCATCATCGCCGTACTCGGCGCCTACTCCTTGCGCCGGGTCGACTCGAAACTGCGCAACTTCGTCAACGCCTTCGCCAACATGACCAGCAACTTCGCCGGCGTGCCCCTGGCCTTCGCGTTCATCATTTTGCTGGGGTTCAACGGTAGCATCACCATCATGCTCAAACAGGCCGGGATCATTCAGGACTTCAACCTGTACTCGAAAACCGGTCTGATCATCCTCTACACCTACTTCCAGATCCCCCTGGGCGTGTTGCTGCTCTACCCGGCTTTCGACGCCTTGCGCGAAGACTGGCGTGAGTCCGCAGCCTTGCTCGGTGCCAACGGCTGGCAATTCTGGCGACACATCGGTTTACCGGTACTGACCCCGGCGCTGCTGGGCACATTCGTAATCCTGCTGGCCAACGCCCTCGGCGCGTATGCCACGGTCTACGCCCTGACCACCGGCAACTTCAACGTGCTGCCGATCCGCATCGCAGCAATGGTCTCCGGCGACATTTCCCTGGACCCGAACCTGGCCAGCGCCTTGGCCGTGGTGCTGGTGGCGTTGATGACCTTGGTGACTATCGTGCATCAGCTGCTGTTGAAGAGGAGCTACCATGTCTCGCGCTGAACTGGGCCCCGTCGGTATCTACCACCGGGTGGTGGTGTATTTGTTGTTTGCCATTCTGCTGTTGCCGCTGCTTGGAACATTGATCTACTCGATCTCCAGCAGTTGGTCCGCGACGATCATGCCTAGCGGTTTTACCTTCAAGTGGTACCTCCAGCTGTGGAGCGATCCGCGCTTTCTCGACGCGTTCGGTCAGTCCTTGCTGGTCTGCGTCGGCTCGCTGATTCTGTCGGTGGTGCTGATTCTGCCGCTGCTGTTCGTGGTGCATTATCACTTCCCGAAACTCGACGCTTTGATGAATATCCTGATCCTGCTGCCCTTCGCGGTGCCGCCGGTGGTGTCGTCGGTGGGGTTGTTGCAGCTCTATGGCTCGGGGCCGTTCGCGATGGTCGGCACGCCGTGGATTCTGATTGGTTGCTACTTCACCGTGGCGCTGCCGTTCATGTACCGGGCGATCACCAACAACCTGCAAGCGATCAACCTGCGCGACCTGATGGACTCCGCGCAACTGCTCGGCGCCAGCACTTGGCAAGCGGCATTCCTGGTGGTGCTACCGAACCTGCGCAAGGGTTTGATGGTGGCGTTGCTGCTGTCGTTCTCGTTCCTGTTCGGTGAGTTCGTGTTCGCCAATATTCTCGTCGGCACCCGTTATGAAACCCTGCAGGTCTACCTCAATAACATGCGTAACAGCAGCGGCCACTTCACCAGTGCGCTGGTGATCTCCTACTTCTTCTTTGTGCTGGTTCTGACCTGGGCGGCCAATATCTTGAACAAGGACAAAAGCGAATGAGCTATGTCAGCGTCCAACACCTTCAGAAAAATTATTCTGGAACTACCGTATTCAGCGACATCAACTGCGAAATCAAGAAAGGCGAATTCGTCACGCTTCTCGGCCCGTCCGGTTGCGGCAAGTCCACCCTGCTGCGTTGCATCGCCGGCCTGACCTCGGTGGACGGCGGCAAGATCCTGCTGGAAGGTCAGGACCTCGTCCCGCTGAGCCCGCAAAAACGCGGGATCGGCATGGTGTTCCAGAGTTACGCACTGTTCCCGAACATGACCGTGGAGCAAAACGTCGCCTTTGGCTTGCGCATGCAGAAGGTCAACGCCGACGACAGCCAAAAACGCGTCGCCGAAGTGTTGCAACTGGTGGAACTCAATGATTTTGCCGCCCGCTACCCGCATCAACTGTCCGGCGGCCAGTGTCAGCGTGTCGCCCTGGCTCGCTCGCTGGTGACCCGGCCTCGGTTGCTGTTGCTGGATGAGCCGCTGTCGGCGCTAGACGCGCGGATTCGCAAGCACCTGCGCGAACAGATCCGTCAGATCCAGCGCGAACTGGGTCTGACCACGATCTTCGTCACTCACGATCAGGAAGAAGCCCTGACCATGTCTGACCGAATCTTCCTGATGAATCAGGGAAAGATCGTACAAAGCGGCGATGCCGAAACCCTCTACACCGCGCCAGTCGATGTGTTTGCCGCAGGCTTCATCGGCAACTACAACCTGCTGGATGCCGACAGCGCCAGCAAACTGCTGCAACGACCGATCACCCATCGCCTCGCCATTCGCCCGGAAGCCATTGAACTGAGCCTGAACGGCGAACTCGACGCGCAGATCCGCAGCCACAGCCTGTTGGGCAACGTGATTCGCTATCGGGTCGAAGCCCGGGGCGTGGAATTGGTGGTGGATGTGCTGAACCGTTCGGCGGCCGACCTGCATCCCGATGGTCAGCGCCTGGCACTTTCCATCGATCCGACGGCCCTGTGTGAGGTCGCTTGAAAGCAGCGGCAAGCTACAAGCCATAAGCTTCAAGTTGTAGACTGCTGATCACCAAAATCCACTTCTTGCAGCTTGAAGCTTGAAGCTTGCAGCTGTTCTCAGAGAGAACCCGATGGCCCTGGCAATTTTTGATCTGGACGAAACCCTGATCCACGGCGACTGCGCCACCCTCTGGAGCGAACAAATGGGGCGCCTGGGCTGGGTCGATCCCGAGTCGTTCATGCGTCAGAACAACGAACTGATGGACGCTTACAGCCACGGCAAGTTGCGCATGGAGGAGTACATGACCTTCAGTCTGGAACCGATGATCGGGCGCACACCGGAAGAAGTCGACCATCTGGTCGGGCCTTGGGTGGAAGACTTCATCGAGCCGATCATCTTCAGCGACGCCACCAAAGCCATCGCCGCCCACCGCAAGGCTGGCGACCGGATCCTGGTGATCTCGGCCTCGGGCACGCATCTGGTCAAGCCGATTGCCGACCGCTTGGGCATCGACGAGATTCTCGGCATCGAGCTGGAAGTGGCACACGGGGTGTACAGCGGCAATACCGTTGGCACGTTGACCTACCGTGAAGGCAAGATCACCCGGTTGCTGGAATGGCTGGATGCGGAGGAGGAAAACCTGGAAGGCGCGAGTTTCTATTCAGATTCACGCAATGACTTGCCGCTGCTGCTGAAAGTGGACTTTCCGCATGTGGTGAATCCGGATCCGGTGCTACTCGAACACGCCGAAAAGGCCGGCTGGCCAATCCATATCTGGAAGTAATCCAGATCCTGTGGGAGCGGGCTTGCCCGCGATTCAGGCGACGCGGTGTGTCTTTATGATCGTTCCCACGCTCCGCGAGGGAATGCAGCCCGGGACGCTCCGCGTCCCAGAAGCGGACGCAGAGCGTCCATTGAGACGTTCCCACGCGGAGCGTGGGAACGATCATCCCTAAACCAGGCTTTCGTCGATCACCAACACCAACTTCCCCGACACCTTATTCGTCGCCAGTTCCGCAAACGCCGCTTCGGCATCCTTGATTGCAAATGTCCTGGCCAGTTGCGGGCTCAAACGCCCTTCGGCAAACAGCGGCCAGACATGCTGGCCGAGATCGCTGAACAAATCGGCCTTGAACTGCTCATCGCGGTTGCGCAAGGTTGAACCCAGCAGTTGCACACGTTTGGCCAGTACCTGCGCCAGATCCAGCTGCGCCTCGCGACCGCCCATCAATCCGATCAGCACCCAACGACCATCGCGAGCCAGCAGCTTGAGGTTCAACGCCGCGTAGTTGCCACCCACCGGGTCGAGGATCACGTCGAACGGGGCAAGATCATTCAAGCTGTCCAGATCGCCGTTGCGCACCACGCCTCCCTGCGCGCCCAACGCTTCACAGTAGGCCAGACGCTCGGCGGAACCGACGCTGACCCAGCACGCGTTACCAAACGCCTTGCACAGCTGAATGGCAGCTGAACCGATTCCACTGGCGCCGGCATGCAGGAGAACTTTCTCACCCGGTTTGAGCGCAGCCAGTTGAAACAAATTCAGCCAAACAGTCGCATACACTTCCGGCAATGCCGCCGCCTCGGCCAGGGACAAACCTTCGGGAACCGGCAACACATGCCGTCCGTCGACAACTACCTCTTCGGCCATCCCACCCCCGGCCAGCAAGGCGCAAACCCGATCACCGACCTGCCAGGAAGAGCCCGGACCGACCTCGCTGATCACCCCCGAACACTCAAGACCCAGTACTTGACTGGCCCCCGGCGGTGGCGGATAAAGTCCTGCTTTCTGTAACAAATCAGCGCGATTGAGTCCTGCTGCCGCCACCCGGATGCGAACTTGTCCTACATCGCACGTAGGACTCGGCTCTTCAACCCACTCCACTCGCCCCTCAACGCCTTGCAATGCTTTCACAGTGCCTCCATAGTGAGTCTGGACTGAGCCCGAAGCTGTAGCGCCGGGCTTTTTGCATTATGCGACCGGTCCTTGTGGATCCGGCGACTTCAAAGACGGCCTAATATGCGTTATCAATTGTCCCTGCGTCGAATCAGCATGAAGCATCTGCTCCCCAGCACCGCCCTCGCTCTTGTCATTGGTCTCGGTCTTTTGCCGATGTCGAGCAATTCGTTCGCAGCCAACAGCTGGGACAAGCTTCAGCCCGATCGTGACGAAGTAATCGCCAGTCTGAACGTCGTCGAATTGCTCAAGCGTCACCATTACAGCAAACCACCGCTCGACGATGCACGCTCCGTGATCATCTACGACAGCTATATCAAGCTGCTGGATCCATCGCGTAGCTATTTCATGGCCAGCGATATTGCCGAATTCGACAAATGGAAAACCCAGTTTGACGACTTCCTCAAAAGCGGCGACCTGAACGCCGGGTTCACCATCTACAAGCGCTACCTGGACCGCGTCAAGGCGCGTCTGGACTTTGCCCTTGCCGAGCTGAACAAGGGCGTCGACAAGATCGACTTCACCGCCAAGGAAACCTTGCTGGTCGATCGCAAGGATGCCCCTTGGCTCAAGACCACCGCCGAGCTGGACGACCTGTGGCGCAAACGCGTCAAGGACGAAGTGCTGCGGATGAAGATCTCCGGCAAAGAGTCGAAGCAGATTCAGGAAACCCTGACCAAGCGTTACAAGAATCAGCTGTCGCGTCTGGACCAGACCCGTGCGGAAGACATCTTCCAGGCGTACATCAATACCTTCGCCATGTCCTACGACCCGCACACCAACTATCTGTCGCCGGATAACGCGGAAAACTTCGACATCAACATGAGCCTGTCCCTGGAGGGCATCGGCGCCGTGTTGCAGAGCGATAACGATCAAGTGAAAGTCGTGCGCCTGGTGCCTGCCGGCCCGGCCGACAAGACCAAGCAGGTTGCACCGGCCGACAAGATCATCGGCGTGGCCCAGGGCAACAAAGAGATGGTCGACGTGGTCGGCTGGCGCCTGGACGAAGTGGTCAAACTGATTCGTGGCCCCAAAGGCACCGTGGTGCGCCTGGAAGTGATTCCGGCCAGCAACGCGCCGAACGACCAGACCACCAAAATCGTGCCGATTACCCGCGAAGCGGTGAAGCTCGAAGATCAGGCGGTGAAGAAGTCGGTCCTCAACCTCAAGCAGGATGGCAAGGACTACAAACTCGGCGTCATCGAGATCCCGGCCTTCTACCTGGACTTCAAAGCCTTCCGTGCCGGTGATCCGGACTACAAGAGCACCACCCGCGACGTCAAGAAGCTGCTGACCGAGCTGCAGAAAGACAAGGTCGACGGCGTGGTCATCGACCTGCGCAACAACGGCGGCGGTTCCTTGCAGGAAGCCACCGAGCTGACCAGTCTGTTCATCGACAAAGGTCCGACCGTACTGGTGCGTAACGCCGACGGCCGGGTCGATGTGCTGGAAGATGAAAACCCGGGCGCGTTCTACAAAGGCCCGATGGTGTTGCTGGTCAACCGTTTGTCCGCCTCGGCTTCGGAGATTTTCGCCGGCGCCATGCAGGACTACCACCGCGCGCTAATCATCGGCGGCCAGACCTTCGGCAAAGGCACCGTGCAGACCATTCAGCCGCTGAACCATGGCGAACTGAAACTGACCCTGGCCAAGTTCTACCGGGTTTCCGGCCAGAGCACCCAGCATCAGGGCGTGCTGCCGGACATCGATTACCCATCGATCATCGACACCAAGGAAATCGGCGAAAGCGCCCTGCCGGAAGCCATGCCGTGGGACACCATTCGTGCGGCCATCAAGCCTGCGCTTGACCCGTTCAAACCGTACATCACGCAGCTCAAGTCCGAGCATGACGTGCGCACGGCCAAAGACGCGGAGTTCGTGTTCATCCGCGACAAACTGGCCCTGGCGCAGAAGTTGATGAGCGAAAAAACCGTCAGCCTCAATGAAGCCGAACGTCGTGCACAACATGCCGATATCGAAGCCAAGCAACTGGCCATGGAAAACCTGCGTCGCAAGGCCAAGGGCGAAGAACCACTCAAAGAGCTGAAGAAAGAAGACGAAGATGCCCTCGCGGGCGAGCCGGACAAGACCAAGCCAGAAGACGATGCTTATCTGAGCGAGACGGGGCGGATTCTGCTGGACTACTTGAAACTCAACACCGCGGTTGCCAAGCACTAAGAGGCTACAACCAAGATGATGGCAATTTAATGCTGACGCTCCCCGGAGCGTCATCAAACAGACATCATTCTGTCGTGAAATAAAGGACTGGGTGCACCTTGCACCCGGTCCTTTTTTTATCGCCAGAGAACGCCATGACCACGACCGAACAGCTGAGTGCCTTGAGCTCAATATTGACTCAAAGCGGTTTGCACAGCCTGTTCCAGCCGATCATTTCCCTCTCTGAACGACGTATCGTTGGCTATGAAGCCCTCAGCCGCGGCCCCTCCAACAGTCCGCTCCACTCCCCTGTTGCCCTGTTCGCGGTAGCTCGCCAGGCCGGTCGCCTCAGCGAACTGGAGATCGCTTGCCGTCAAAGTGCTTGCCGACGCTTCAATGAACAGCAACTGCCCGGCAAACTCTTCCTTAACGTATCCCCGGAATCCCTGCTCGAAGCCGCCCACCAACCCGGACGCACTTTGCAACTGTTGCAGGATTTCGGCATCCCACCGAGCCAGGTGGTCATTGAACTCACCGAACAGACCCCGACCGACGACTTCCAGTTGCTGCAAAACGCCCTGCATCACTATCGGGCAATGGGCTTTTCCATTGCACTGGATGATCTGGGTGCGGGGTATTCAAGCTTGCGCCTCTGGTCTGAATTGCGCCCGGATTACGTCAAGATCGATCGGCACTTTATCGACGGCATTCACCAGGACGCGCTCAAGCGTGAATTCGTTGGCTCGATCCTGCAGATCGCCAAGGCTTCCCGGGCAAAAGTGATCGCAGAAGGCATCGAATTGCCGGAAGAACTGGCGGTGTTGACCGAAATGGGCGTTGATCTGCTGCAAGGTTATCTGCTCTGCCGGCCCCAGGAGCATCCGCCTCGCGATGCCCGAACCTTGATGCCCAAACCAAACAGCATCGCCGCGATACTGAACGAGGAAGTCAGTGACCTCAGCGCCCTGCTCAACGACCAGCCGGCGGTGACCAGCGACACCCCGACCGCCACCGTGCTGGAAGCCTTCCGCCGCCAGGCCAACCTGAACTCCCTGGCGGTGCTCGACAAACAGGGCCAGCCCTGCGGCATCGTCCACCGCCATTCGCTCTCGGACGCCTTGCTCAAGCCCTTTGCCACTGACCTGTTTGCCCGCAAGCCGATCAGTCGCTTGATGAGCGACGACTTCCTCGCTGTGGAGTTGAGCCAGTCGCTGCAACAGGTCAGTCGCTTGATCACCAGCCGCGCCCGCCAGCGCATCGAAGAAGACTTCATCATCACCCTCAATGGCAGCTATTTGGGGCTGGGCCGAGTGATCGACGTGCTCAAACTGATTACCGAACTGAAAATCCAGCAAGCCCGCTACGCCAACCCGCTGACCCTGCTGCCGGGCAATGTACCGATCCAGCAATGCCTGACACGGCTGCTGCAACAGGAACGGGAATCGGTGATCTGCTACGTGGACATCGACAGTTTCAAACCCTTCAACGACATCTACGGCTACGGTCGCGGCGATGAAGTCCTACTGTGTCTGGCGCAATGCCTGAACGACCGCATCGACCCATCTCGCGATTTCGTCGGCCATATCGGCGGCGACGACTTCCTGCTGGTGCTCGGCCCGGAAGACTGGCGCAAACGCCTGAACCAATTGCTGGACGACTTCCACAGCCAATGCCGACGCTTTTACCGCAGCGAACACCTGGAAGCCGGCTGCTTCATCGCGCCGAATCGCCAAGGCGTAAGACAGGAATTTCCGCTGCTGTCCCTGTCCATCGGCGTGGTGCATTTGCATCCACAGGCCTGCGGACAACTCGATGCGAGCCAGTTGGCAGAGATGGCATCACAGGCCAAGCATCACGCGAAGAATGTGCCGGGGTATAGCATGCATGTGATTGATAGCCTGGCGGTGCCAACAGTCGAGGAAGCGTTGGTTGCCGGGCATCGGTGATTGTGGCGAGGGAGCTTGCTCCAGCTGGACTGCGCAGCAGTCCCCTTTTGGGGCCGCTTCGCGACCCAGCGGGAGCAAGCTCCCTCGCCACAAAACAGTGCTCGACGCTATTCCGACGGCATTGCCCGCAACCGCCGCCCAATTACATCCAGCACATCACACCCATCGCGTAGTGGGATGGCGCAGAGCAAGGCAAAGTCGCTGAGTATCGTCGAATCACACTCGACGGAACCGCGCATGGACAGGTTTTCGAGCACCTGCGTTACAGCACGAATCCGGTAGCTGGCGGCCTCGGTCAAAATATCGAGCGGCGCGTGGGTATCGACGAACAGCGTGGGCATGTCGTTGCAGTTGCTGGTGAGCGCCATGAAGCGGCTTTTGGGGTGGAGAATTGGTTTTTCGTAGGGTGGATCAGGATGAAGTGTTGGCATTTGAGACCTTCCGATGAAAATGGGAGCTGCCAACAGCCTTCCTACAGGCTTGGGTGGCAGCTATGCGCGGGGTAGGAATACCGAGCATCGGAAACTCGACCACGCCGAAGCGTGCCCGCGCACAGCCGCCGTAACGGATCTTACGGACGCCCATTGACGACCGCAAACCAGGTTTCGACGATTACGCATTACCGATGCAAATACAGGGTTCCTACACCCCACCACTGAATTTTCAGTGACCATCAAAGGCTATCGGGTGAACTCATCTCGCACCAGTTCATGCAATCCGCTACAACTTGAAGGAAATCTCCGATGGATCTACACGGCAATAAACGCGCGAGACTTTGCGGGGGATCAATCAGGAAAGAAGTCGGGAAAGGATGATGTTGTTGTAGGGCAATTCGCTAAAAGCGATCAACTCATTACTAAAGCAACCAGAAACAAAACGTGGCGGTAGGTTTCCCTCACGCCACGTTAATTTGTCAGACACACAATTATTTAATCCGTAGAACCGCGGGACGCCAATTCTTTCAATTTAAGTTCAGCCAGCGGATGCCCGGCTTTCGCCGCCATTTCCCACCAGCGAGCCGCTTCCACCGGATCCGGCGCCCTGCTCGGCGTCCCCGCAAGGCAGATCACGCCAACCTGATACGCCGCCTTACCATCCCCCGCCAACGCCGCCAGACGCAGCAATCGAACGCCCTCCTCGCGTGCCCCAAGACCGACGCCGCGAAAGGTCAGAATGTGGCCGTAGAAGCTCTGGGCGCCGACATCACCCAGGTTCGCCATACGCGCAAACTGGCCCTCGAGCCAACTCCAGCCTCGCGGCTGACGCACAAACCACGACCAGTGGAACAACCGGCGGGCCAGCCAGTAACTGGCCCGCGCCTTGAGTCGTAAAAACACTCAGGCTTCCGCCGATTCGGGGTATTCGTATTCGAACACCCGCACCACTTCCGAGGCATGCCAGGACGCGGCAGCCACGCCATCGGACGGGCCGGAAAAGCGCCCGAGTCGCTCGACACATTCAAAGAAGCCGGTGCGCGGCAAGCGGCTGGCCCCCTGGCTGATCACCAACGAGCTGCGCAACGGCTGCTCGGCTCTGGCATCCAGTGCGGCCAGGTGCTCAAGGGCTGCGGTCAAGGTTTGCATGGCCGGCGTGGGTAGTTGCAAACGCTCCAGCAACGCCCGATAAGTCAAAAGATGGCGCTGACGACGCGCCTGATCCAGCTCCCCCAGCAATCCGTCCCAATGTTGACGACTTATGCGTACGCTCACGATTCATCCCTCCATCCTGGCACCGTCAATTCCCAGGCGAGGCTGCGGCGAATAGCAGCGTCGGGTTGACGCTCACCGCTTTCGATCAAGGCGAGATATGACGGGCTGATGCCTACCGTGCGGGCGAGCGCCTCAATGGCGATGCCCTTCCCTTCGCGCAAATTGCGTAGTTGATCCAGACCCGGAAGAATCTGGTCTGGTGCCGCCGCGGGAGGCGCTGTGGCGTCACGCGGTGGTTGTTGCTTGATGCCTGCTGCTTTCAGTAGAGCCTGATACTGAGCCCATGGCAGAACCGCATATTCGGGCTCGCCTTCGCGTGTAATTATCTGAATATCCATGACTACCCCGTAGGACAACGACACTTAGCGAGTCGGCGCTTTTCCTTAGAAGTGTAATCCTAACAGCGGCCAAGGTCGCGGGGGGGTATGAATATATGGAGGATTTTGAATTGGCTCAGTTTTTTTTCGGCCCCTGAAGCTGCAGTTGTTCGGGGGTATCAGGCAAGCGTTCGACTACCGCAAGCTTCTCCGGCAGCTGACGCTTGCGCCAAGCGCGGAAGGCGTTGAGTTCGTCATCGAGAACTTTCATCAACCAGGCCAGTACGGCAATGTCGTCGAGCATGCCGAATACCGGGATGAAATCCGGGATCGCATCCACCGGGCTCAGGAAATACATCAGGCCGGCCACCACCGAAACCAATGCTTTGGGGCTGATGGCCCGGTACTCACCACGCCAGTAGGCCAGGCAGAGTGCCTGTAACAAACGCAGATCATCTTTGAGCTTGCCCAGACGATTGCCCTGGCTCGCGCCTTTGCTGGCAACCGCGAACAACAGGGTCGGCAAACGACCACGGGCGAGCAGGCGTCCAGCCAGAGGCAGGAAACGAGCAAAATTCCAGGGCGTTTTCATTTATTACTCCCACTGAAATGTTATCCACACAAATTGTGGATAACCTTGTGAACAGAGCTGCATTTCACCGCTGAAAGCCCCGTTTCATAAGGGCCTGACTCAGATCGGGCGTTTTTTACTCACATAAAAAAACCCAAGATTTCATTGACTTGGCGTTCTGGCCCGTCTAGCTCGAGCGCCCTCACTGGCTATGACTTCAGCGTACCGCATCCGTTCGCTTTGTTTACCCCCACTGAACGCCAGATGCAACAACGCCCCGCATAAGCGAGGCGTTGTTTTTAAAGCAGACGCGAATTACTTGGGGGCGTCTTGTTTTGCTGGATCCTTGATGGCCAACAGCTCCAGGTCGAATACCAGTACCGAGTTGGCTGGAATCGCCGGGCTTGGGCTTTGGGCGCCGTAAGCCAGTTCACTAGGGATGTACAGCTTGTACTTCTCGCCAACGTGCATCAGTTGCAGGCCTTCGACCCAACCCGGAATCACACCGCTGACCGGCAGATCGATCGGGCTGCCGCGCTCGACGGAACTGTCGAAAACGGTGCCATTGGTCAATTTACCGGTGTAGTGAACAGTCACTACGTCGGTCGGCTTAGGCTGAGCGCCGTCGGCTTTCTTGACCACTTCGTATTGCAGGCCGGAAGCCGTGGTGGTGACACCCGCTTTCTTGCCGTTCTCTTCGAGGAATTTCTTGCCAGCGGCTGCCGACTCTTCGCTCATCTTGGCCAAACGCTCTTCAGCACGCTTTTGCAATGCAGCGAAGGCTTCAACCAGCTCTTCATCTTTCAGCTTCTGTTCTTTCTTGCCGACGGCATCTTCGATGCCCTGGGCTACCGCTTTGGAATCCAGATCATCCATGCCTTCCTGAGCCAGGCTTTTGCCCATGTTCAGGCCGATACCGTAGGAAGCTTTTTGCGCCGGGGTTTTCAGCTCTACGCTGGTCTGCGAATCACAACCCGCAAGTACCAGGCCAACCAGGGCCACCGCCGCCGCCAACCGATGCTGTTTCATGCTATTTCCTTGTTCATGCGCCTAAAGGGCAATCGAGTAAAGCCGCGAGCTTATCAGGCCGCCACGACCAATGGCTACCGGCATGAGAGCAGGAAACGTCTGATAAGTTCAGGTGTTTAAACGCATTTTGGCTATAGAAGGATGAAGCTTCTGTCATTTCGCTCTTACGGACTTGAGGGCCGGTTCCCACAGACTCTGGCGTAATGGCCTCTTGCCGCACTTCGTGAGCTGAGGCATAAGAGAGTTACAAACTGACAAGGACGTTTATCGTGCGCCTCATATTCCGCTTGCTGATCCTGATCGCAGTATTGCTGGGGCTGAGCCTCGCCGTAGTGCTGTATTACGTCGCCAACCCGAAATTGCCGGCCTGGTCACCGGCGCAACAGGTAAATTACCTGGAGCAATGGAGCGCCGCCGACCGACAGGCTTACTACTTCACCCCTCAGGGTACCCAGGTCAAAGGCTTGCGCTATGACTGGTTCAGTGCCCTTGAATTGCCCTTTTCGCAAAAACGATTCGCCGCTCCTGAATACCTTGCACGCTTTGGTTTTCTGATCGACCCGAGCCAGAAAGCCACACCGAACAATCCTGGTAACTTGCCCGTCGGTTTTGCCCGTCATCAAAACCCCGGCAGCCAGGACGAGTATCTGGACATCACTTGCGCTGCCTGCCATACCGGCGAAATACGCTTCAATGGCCAAGCCGTGCGCATCGACGGCGGCTCGGCCCAGCATGTGTTGCCGTCCAGCGTCCCTACCCTGCGTGGCGGCAGCTTCGGCCAGGCACTGGTGGCCAGCCTCGCTTCGACTTACTACAACCCCTGGAAATTCGAACGTTTCGCCCGCAACGTTCTGGGTCAGGACTACGACGCACGGCATCAACAACTACGCCAGGATTTTAAAGTCTCACTCGATACCTTCTTGAAAGTAGCCTGGAACGACACCCATCGCGGCCTCTACCCCACCGAAGAAGGCCCCGGCCGCACCGACGCCTTCGGGCGCATTGCCAACGCCAGCTTCGGCGACGCGATTTCACCCGCCAACTACCGCGTGGCCAACGCTCCGGTGGACTACCCGCAACTGTGGGACATGTGGACCTTCGACTGGGTGCAGTGGAACGGTTCGGCGCAGCAACCGATGGCCCGTAATATCGGAGAAGCCTTGGGTGTGGGCGCCACGCTGAATTTCTTCGACAGCAGCGGGCAGCCGCTCAAGGGCGACGACCGCTACCCGTCCAGCGTCCGGGTGCGCGATCTGCATCGGATCGAAGAAACCCTGCAACGACTCAAACCGCCTGCCTGGCCGGAAGCCCTGCTGGGCAACATCGACAAGCCCCTGGCCGCAAAAGGCCGCGAACTGTTCGCTGAAAATTGCGCCGGGTGTCATGTCCCCCGCGTCACCCAAAGCGACGGCAGACCGGTGCAACATCTGAAATTGCTGCCTGTGGAGGTCATTGGCACAGACCCCGGCGCCGCCAACAACATTGCCGATCATCGCTTCGATCTGACGGCTTTACAGTGGGATCCGGCGGAGCTTGCGCAACTGGACGTACAACTGCATCCCAAACCCACAGAACCCTTGGATATGAGCCAATTGTCCGTGGCCAAGGGACTGGCCTACGTCACTGCTTTCGTGGGCAACCAGGCCTACCGCGAAGCCAAAGTGACACCCGCAGAGCGCCCGAACCTGGACGGATTCGGCCTGCCGATCGGCGTTCAGGAGTTGCGTAGCTACAAGGCCCGACCTTTGGCGGGCGTCTGGGCCACGCCGCCGTTTCTGCACAACGGTTCGGTACCGAGCCTTTATCAATTGCTCTCGCCACAAAGTGAACGCGCGACCACGTTCTACAAAGGCACCTTCGAATATGACCCTAAACACTTGGGCTATCGCACCGAAGCCTTCATCAACGGTTTTGTGTTCGACACGCGCATTACCGGTAATCACAACAGCGGTCACGAGTTCCGCGCAGGTGAACGCGGTAACGGCGTCATTGGTCGTCTGCTGCAACCGGAGGAACGCTGGGCGCTGCTGGAATACCTGAAAGTGTTGGGCGGCCCGATGGAGTCGCAATTGCCAGACCGCCGCCTCAGTCAAAAGGATTGACCCATGCTGATCACTCTCTGGTTGCGCCTGGGCGCCTTCCTCGGCAAAACCCTGCTGTGGTTGTTGGGTCTGGGCCTGCTCGGCTGGGCGCTGATCATGGCCTGGTCCGCCTGGCAGCATCGCGGCCCGGTATCGGCTGAAGAACTGATTCCGGACGGCGAAGCGGCAATGACCCAGGACATCATCCAGACGGCCGTACGTATCGTCGATCAACACCGGGAAAGCACCCGCTACCTGCGCGATGCCCATGCCAAGGCCCATGGCTGCGTGAAGGCCGAGGTTCAGGTGCTGCCGGGTCTGACGGCGGAGTTACGTCAGGGCGTGTTCAGCGAACCGGGCAAAACCTGGCAAGCGACGATACGGCTGTCCAACGGCAATGCGTATCCGCAGTTCGATAGCATCCGCGATGCCCGGGGCATGGCCATCAAACTATTCGATGTGCCTGGTAAACAGTTGCTGAGTGACCGACAAGGGCACAGCGAACAGGACTTCGTGATGTTCAACCATCCGAACTTCTTTGTCAGCGATGTCGCAGAGTATCGTCAGAATGTGGCTGCTCAGGCTGATGGCAAAAAGGCGATGGCGTTCTTCCCGGGCTGGGACCCGCGCACGTGGCAAGTTCGCCATCTGTTTATTGCGCTGGCGACGCTCTCCCCTGCCCCGGTAAGCCCGACGCAGACCACTTACTTTTCGGTTTCGCCGTACAAGTTCGGTAAAGCTAACGCTAAATTCCGCGTGATGCCGGACCCTGATAGCTGCCCGGTCTACGCGCTGCCCACGCAAAATCAAAACCTGCCGAATTTCCTGCGCAGCGCGCTGAACCAGCAGCTGTCGACCGATCGGGTGCCGGCCTGTTTCGTTTTACAGATCCAGCGTCAGGATGCGGGCAAGTACATGCCGATCGAAGACACCAGTATCGAGTGGAACGAAAGCGACGCGCCCTTCGAAACCGTGGCCCGGATCAAACTGCCTGCCCAGGATTTCGACACCCCGGCGCTGAACCTGCAATGCGACAACCTGTCGTTCAACCCATGGTTCGGGCTTGAAGCCCATAGGCCGATTGGCGGGATCAACCGGTTGCGCAAAGCGGTGTATGAGGCCGTCAGCGACTACCGGCACAGCCGTAATGCTGAACAATGAACAAGACACTTAAGCCGGAATGAGATCTGTAGCAGCTGGCGAAGCCTGCGTTCGGCTGCGAAGCAGTCGTTAAATCGACTGACGCAGTCTGCCTGACACACCGAAGTTTCTGGTTTTACGAACGCTACGCAGCCGAACGCAGCCTTCGGCAGCTGCTACAAGGAGTGTGGCATGACGGAAAATTGCTGGCGTTACCCGAACAGGTCGCTTTTTCAGTGGATTCGCTACAAAGCCAAATCCCAGGCAGCAAAAAGCCCGCATTAAGCGGGCTTTCTGTGGTGATCTGGCGTTCAGCGTTCCAGATACCGAATATGGCGCAGCGGACGGGACTCGAACCCGCGACCCCCGGCGTGACAGGCCGGTATTCTAACCGACTGAACTACCG
>NZ_JBXAOA010000069.1:0-16707 GCF_058802325.1 Pseudomonas sp. GW822-FHT02E03
CCCCCCCCCCCCCCCCCCCCCCCCCCCCCCCCCCCCCCCCCCCCCCCCCCCCCCCCCCCCCGCTCCCACATGGGATTTATGCCAACCTGCAAAAGTGCCGCGCCTCACAACAACGAAATCGGGTAACTGATAAAGATCCTGTTCTCATCGAATTCATTGGTGCTGAAATCGCGGCGGATGGTCGCGTTGCGCCATTTGACGTTGAGGCTCTTCAGCGCGCCGCTTTGCACGGTGTAGGCCAGTTCCGATTCGCGGCCCCATTCCTTGCCATCGGTGATCGCCCCGGTGTGCACGTTATCGCCGCTGATGTAGCGGTTCATCAGCGTCAGGCCGGGGATGCCGAGGGCGACGAAGTTGTAGTCGTGACGCACCTGCCAGGAGCGTTCCTTGGCGTTGTCATAGCTGGCGTTGTAGCTGTCGTTGGCCAGCGTGCCGCCGCTGGTGCCGTTGACGCGCATCCAGGCGCTGTCGCCGCTGAGTTTTTGCAGGCCGACATAGAAGGTGTTGCCGCCATATTTGGCCGAGAGCAGGGCGAACGCGGTTTTGTTATCGAGGTCGCCGGCCAGGGCGTTGCCGTCTTCCTTGCCGATGAAGTAACCGAGGTTGGCACCCAGGGTCCAGTCGCCCATGGGCTGGCTATGGCTCAGGTTGAAATACTGCTGCTGGTAAATGTCGCTGAGTTCCGCGTACCAGACGCCGACCTGAGTGCGCTTTTCATTGAACGCATACTCGCCGCCGCCAAAGTTGAAGCGGTCGGAGGTGAACGCGCCTCTGCCGTTCATCGACATGTCTTCCATGCTCGCGTCATTGCGCGGGCTGTTGCCGCGGAACTGGCCGCCGTAGAGCGTCAGGCCGCTGAGTTCGGTGGAGGTGACCTGGCCGCCGCGAAAGGTTTGCGGCAGCGAGCGACCATCATCGGAGCGCAGGATCGGCAGCACCGGCATCCATTCCCCGACCTTCAATTCGGTTTTCGACACCTTGGCTTTCAGCGCCACACCCAGACGGCCGAAGTTGTCGGCGGGGCGGCCGTCATCATGGATCGGCAGCAATTGCGTGCCGCCCGTGCCCTTACCGCCGTCGAGTTTCTGCGAGTACATACCGAGCACATCCACGCCGAAACCGACGGTGCCCTGGGTGAACCCGGACTTGGCGTCGAGGATGAAGTTTTGCGTCCACTCTTCAGCCTTGCCCTGGGCATTGTTCGGGTTGGTGAAGTTGCGATTGATATAGGCGTTACGCAGGTTCAGCGTGGCCTTGGCGTCATCGACGAAACCTTCGGCCTGGCTGATCATGGGCAGGGCAAGGGCCAGGCTGCTGCAACCGATCAGGCTGAGGGTATGGCGACGGACGAAGGTGGAGCGAGGGGTGTCGGCGAAGGAATGGCGGGCGAGTCTGCTCACGATAACGTTCCCTTGGTTTTTGTTATTTTTATTTTGTTATACGTCGTCGTACAACATTGGCGGCGATTATTTGCGAGGCTTTAAGGGGATGTCAATCACAAGTTATACGATGACTTGTCGAAGACCACCTTCAATGGGAAGCGACCGGTTATGGCTGGGGATGGGTAAACGCAGACCTCTGTGGGAGCAAGACTGCTCGCGATGGCGGTCTGTCAGCCGACATCAATGTTGACTGTCACCGAGCCGCAAGACCACCGTACGAAGTTTCGTTTTCCCCTGTCGCCCCGATCCAGAGCGGATGCTAGTCTTGACCAACGCTGTTGTCAGGGAGCCCTCATGGGCAATCACAAGATCGAGATTCGTCGCAGTAACGTCGAGAAAATTCTGCTGGGGGCCGAAAAAGTCTTCGCCGAAAAAGGTTTCGGCAGCACCGCCATGGCCGACATCGCCGCCGAAGTGCAACTGCCGCGTTCCAATCTGCATTATTACTTCAGCACCAAGAGCGAGTTGTACAGCGCGGTGCTCCTGGGTTTACTGGAGGTCTGGAAGCAGGACGCCTTGTGCTTCGAGATGTTCGATGACCCGCGAGTGGTGCTCAGCAGCTACATCCGCGCCAAGATGAACCATTCCCGCAGCCGGCCGTACGGCTCGAAAGTCTGGGCCAACGAAATCATCCACGGTGCGCCGACACTGGGCGAGAAACTGGACGCCAGCCTGTACGACTGGGCCAAGATGAAAGAAGCGAAAATTCGCCAGTGGGTGGAGGACAAACGCATCCTGCCGGTGGAGCCTTCCAGCCTGCTATACATGATCTGGGCCTCGACCCAGCATTACGCCGACTTCGATCACCAGGTGAATATTCTTAATGATCACCAGCCGCTGTCGGACATGCAGTTCGAGCGGGCGGTGCAGACGGTGACCAGCGTGATCTTGCGCGGGATCGGGTTGGAGCCGTAACCAGATCGTTCCCACGCTCTGCGTGGGAATGCCTCAATGGACGCTCTGCGTCCGCTCTTGGGACGCGGAGCGTCCCGGGCTGCATTCCCACGCGGAGCATGGGAACGATCGGTTAGACGGTGGTGTGATAGGGATTGCGCGGATCATGATTCCAGTCCAGAAACGGCTTGCCCGTATCCATCGGCACCATCTCGATGCAATCCTGCACCGGACACGTGATCTGACACAGATTGCACCCCACACACTCATCATCGATCACTTCATATTTATGCGTCCCGTCCGCCTGCTTAAGGCTGGCAATCGCCTGGTGCGAGGTATCTTCGCAAGCGATGTGGCAGCGACCGCAGCCGATACACGCCTCCTGATCAATCTTCGCAATCACCTGGTAGTTGATGTCCAGGTACTTCCAGTCCGTGGTATTGCCCACCGCACGCCCGGAAAATTCTGACACGCTTGCGTAGCCCTGACTGTCCATCCAGCGCGACAAACCGTCCTTCATCTCCTCGACAATCCGGAAACCATGCAGCATCGCCGCCGTGCATACCTGCACCGAACCGCTGCCCAGGGCAATGAATTCTGCCGCATCGCGCCAACTGCCGATGCCGCCAATGCCAGAGATCGGCAGACCTTGGGTCTGAGGATCGCGGGCGATCTCGGCGACCATGTTCAGCGCGATCGGCTTCACCGCCGAGCCGCAATAACCACCATGGGTGCTTTGGCTGCCGACGGCGGGGTTAGCGACCATGCGTTCCAGGTTGACGCTGGTGATCGAGTTGATCGTGTTGATCAACGACACCGCATCGGCCCCGCCACGGTAAGCGGCACGGGCAGCGACACGGATGTCGGTGATGTTCGGTGTGAGCTTGACGATCACCGGCAGCGAGCAATACGTCTTGCACCAGCGGGTGACCTGCTCGACGTATTCCGGCACCTGGCCGACCGCCGCGCCCATGCCCCGTTCCGGCATGCCGTGGGGGCAACCGAAATTCAGTTCGATGCCATCGGCCCCGGTGGCTTCCACCAGCGGCAGGATGTTTTTCCACGATTCTTCGACACAGGGCACCATCAGCGACACGATCAGCGCGCGGTCCGGCCAGTCCTTTTTGACTTGGGTGATTTCCCGCAGGTTGATGTCCAGCGAACGGTCGGTGATCAGCTCGATGTTGTTAAAACCAAGTACCTCCCGATTAGCCCCGAAGTGCGCCGAGTAGCGTGATGACACGTTGACCGCCGCCGGGTCTTCACCCAGGGTTTTCCAGACCACGCCGCCCCAGCCGGCCTCGAATGCGCGAACCACGTTGTAGGCTTTGTCGGTCGGCGGCGCGGAGGCCAGCCAGAATGGATTGGGGGCTTTGATGCCGGCGAAGACAATCGAGAGATCGGCCATTTACGCAGCCTCCACGTTGAGCATGAGTTGAGCGTTGATGGCCTCGGCGGCCAGCTTGCCGTGTTGCACGGCCTGCACGGTGAGGTCCTGATCGAGGCTGGTGCAATCGCCGCCGGCATACACGCCGGGAATGCTGGTGCGCAGCTGTTCGTCGACGAGGATGCGGTCGCCTTGACGCTTGAGTTCACGGGCCAGCGGATCGGCGAGGGCGCTGCCGTCGAAAGCCTGGCCGATGGCTTTGAAGATCGCGTCGGCGGCCAGTTCGAAGGTTTCGCCGGTGGTTTGCAGACGACCTTCCACCAACCGGGTGCGGGCGAAGCGCATGCCGCGCACCTGGCCGTTCTCATCAAGCAGGACTTCGTCGGGTTGTGCCCACGTCAGTAGCCGTACCTGATTGGCCTTGGCTATGTCTTGTTCGTGGTCGGTGGCGCCCATGTCCGGGGCGCCGCGGCGGTACACCAGATTCACGTCGCGAGCGCCGAGGCGAGCCATTTGCACGGCCATGTCGATGGCGGTGTTACCGGCACCAAGGACAATGCAGTGCTCGGCCAGTGGCAGTTGCGTCAGGTCATCGGCCTGGCGCAATTCGCGGATGTAGTCAGTGGCGGCGAGCAGGCCGGGGGCATCCTCATGGGCTAGCCCCAGCTGTTTGCTGGCGGCCAGACCGAGGCCAAGGAACACCGCGTCGAATTGCTGATGCAGTTCGCTGAGGGTCAGGTTGTCGCCGAGTTTCTGGCCGTGGCGGATTTCGATCCCGCCGATCCCCATCAGGAACTCGAGCTCCTTTTGCGCGTAATCGTCCACCAGCTTGTACTTGGCAATTCCGTATTCGTTGAGGCCGCCAGCCTTTTCCCGCGCCTCGAAAATCACCACGTCATGGCCGTGCATGGCGCTGCGGTGCGCACACGACAAACCGGCCGGGCCGGCACCGACCACGGCGATGCGCTTGCCGGTCGGGGCGGCGCGCTGGAACGGGTGCTCGCTGAAATGGGCGTTGTCCACAGCATAGCGTTGCAACAGGCCGATCAGCACCGGCGCGCATTCCTGGGCGTTGTTGCGCACGCAGGCCTGCTGGCAAAGAATCTCCGTCGGGCAGACCCGGGCGCAACTGCCGCCGAGGATATTCGCCGAGAGGATTTTCTGCGCGGCGCCCTGAACGTTCTCCTGATGGATATTGCGGATGAACGACGGAATATCGATGTCGCTCGGGCAGGCATTCACGCAGGGCGCGTCGTAGCAATACAGGCAGCGGGAGGCTTCCAGATGGGCCTGACGGTCGTTGAGCGGTGGCGCCAGATCGGTGAAATGGCCGGCGAGGGTGGCCGCGTCCTCATGGGGATGCGGGAGGTGGTTCAGGGTCTTGATCACGGTGTTGGCCTCACGGTTATTTGAGGTATTGCCTCTGGTGGGCTGATCGTTCCCATGCTCTGCGTGGGAATGCCTCAAGGGACGCTCCGCGTTCCAATGGGACGCAGAGCGTCCCGGGCTGCATTACCACGCAGAGCGTGGGAACGATCGTGGGTACGGCTCAGCGTTTCACTGCCGTCGGCTTATTCATCTCAGCCCGCTTGCTCAGCAAATCAAACACCGCCGGATACGCCGGCCGTTCGACATACCGACCGGCACCACGCTCGGCCCGCAAATCACCATCGGCCCACACCACTCGGCCCTGGCTGACGGTGTGGCTCGGCACGCCGCGCACGGTCTTGCCTTCAAAGATGTTGAAGTCGACTTGCTGGTGATGAGTCTTGGCTGAAATCGTCCGCGTACCTTGCGGATCCCAGAGCACCAGATCCGCATCGGCGCCCACTCGAATCGCACCCTTGCGCGGGTAGAGGTTGAAGATTTTCGCGGTGTTGGTAGAGGTGAGGGCAACGAAGTGCTGCATCGACAAACGTCCGGTATTCACCCCTTCATCCCAGAGCACCGCCATGCGGTCTTCGATACCGGCGGTGCCGTTCGGGATTTTGCTGAAGTCGTCACGGCCGGCAGCTTTTTGCTCGGCGCAGAAGCAGCAATGGTCAGTGGCGGTGGTGTGCAGGTTGCCCGCTTGCAGGCCATGCCAAAGGGCTTCCTGATGGCCGCGAGGACGGAAGGGCGGGCTCATCACGTAACCGGCGGCGGTCTGCCAGTCCGGGTGTTGGTAAACGCTGTCGTCCAGCAGCAGATGCCCGGCCAGCACTTCGCCGTAGACCTGTTGACCTTTGCTGCGGGCGTAGGTGATTTCGTCGAGGGCTTCCTTGGTCGAGACGTGGACCAGGTACAGCGGCGTGCCGAGGGTTTCGGCGATGCGGATCGCCCGGCTCGCGGCTTCACCTTCCACCTGCGAAGGCCGCGACAGCGGGTGTGCTTCCGGCCCGGTCATGCCCTGGGCCATCAATTTGCGTTGCAGGTGATAGACCAGCTCGCCGTTTTCCGCATGCACGGTCGGCACCGCGCCCAATTCCAGGCAGCGCTCGAAGCTCGCCACCAATGTGTCGTCGGCGGCCATGATCGCGTTCTTGTAGGCCATGAAATGCTTGAAGCTGTTGACCCCATGCTGGCTGACCAGCTCGGCCATTTCCTCGCGGACCTGCTCGCTCCACCAGGTGATGGCGACGTGGAAACCGTAATCCGACGCAGACTTCTCGGCCCAGCCGCGCCATTGATGAAACGCCTCCATCAACGATTGCTGCGGGTTGGGAATCACGAAGTCGATGATCGAGGTGGTGCCGCCGGCAAGCCCTGCCGCGGTGCCGCTGAAGAAGTCCTCGCTGGCCACCGTGCCCATGAAGGGCAGCTGCATATGAGTGTGCGGGTCGATGCCGCCGGGCATCAGGTATTGGCCGCTGCCATCGAGCACCTCGGCATCGGTGGGAACATCGAGGTTTTCACCGATGGCTTTGATCACGCCGTCGGCGCAATAGACGTCGGCGCGATAACTTTCATCATGGGTAATAACGGTGGCGCCACGGATCAACAGAGACATTCCGAGTTCCTCGCAGGCATTGACCGACTGATGCCGGTTCTAAATGTTTTATATGAAGCAGACGCCAATCGGTGTATTCCTGTCAGCGCTGTCAAGAATAGACGCTAGCTGCAGTTTGTCGATTGAGCAAGAATATTTTTTATAAGCTTATTACTTATTTAACTGATTGATAAATAACGATAAAAACTGAAAATCACCAAAATGGTGAGGCCTCTCACCATTTTGACGCACTTGACAGGTTCCAAAAATAGACGAGATTTTCTATGTGAAATCAGCCGCTTGAGGATGGTCTATGGTTGATGCGCAATCTTTCAAAAAAGATCGACGCACCAGATTGAGTCCTGACTATTCGGACAACTTGCCTGACATTCGGCCTGAGTGGCATGGCAACTCACCGCGGATTCAATAGTTGGATAAATAAAGCTGATTAATATCAGTTGGTTAGCGAAATTTCATGGCACTGCCCGATGCGCTAGCGGGGCACCCGGCACGTTTATTGATGCCGCCGCTGACACCTTGGCCGGTCCATGAAAGTTGTCAGTTTCTCCGGCCATCGTCCGGCTCGCGCCCCTCGCGCCAGCCCCTGATGAGCAAAAATAATCAAAAGAACAGTGGAGCGGCCATGCAACAGATCAGATCGCAAGTGACCGAGCGCGACGGCTTGTTTGAGCTCGAAGCCGGCAGCGACGTCCTCGACAGTCCCCGTTACAACCACGACATGGCACCGACCAAGGTGCGCGAACGAACCTGGAACAAATGGCACATCACTGCGCTGTGGGTCGGCATGGCGATCTGCGTGCCGACCTACACCCTCGGCGGCGTGCTCACCGCCTATTTCGGCCTGACCGTCGGTGAAGCGCTGCTGGCGATTCTGTTCGCCAACATCATCGTGCTGATCCCGCTGACCCTGAACGCCTTCCCCGGCACCAAGTACGGCATTCCGTTTCCGGTGTTGCTGCGCTCATCCTTCGGCATCCTCGGTTCCAACATACCGTGCCTGATTCGTGCCCTGGTGGCGTGTGGCTGGTTCGGCATCCAGACCATGTTCGGCGGGCTGGCCATTCACCTGTTTCTCGGTTCGGTGTTCGATGACTGGAAAGCCCTCGGCGGTACCGGTGAGGTGATCGGCTTCATGGTGTTCTGGGCCTTGAACCTGTGGGTGGTGATTCGCGGCGCGGACTCGATCAAATGGCTGGAAACCCTTTCGGCGCCGTTGTTGGTGCTGGTGGGCGTGGGGTTGCTGGTGTGGGCGATGCCAAACGTGTCGATGACCGAGTTGCTGGCGATCCCGGCCAAGCGTCCGGAAGGGGCCAGCGTGGTCAGTTATTTTGCCGCCGGGCTGACCGCCATGGTTGGGTTCTGGGCCACTTTGTCGCTGAACATTCCGGACTTCAGCCGCTACGCGAAAAGCCAGAAGGATCAGATCGTCGGGCAGATCATCGGCTTGCCCTTGACCATGTTCCTGTTCGCCTCCCTCGGCGTGGTGATGACGGCCGCCTCGGTAAAACTGGTGGGCGTCACTGTCTCTGATCCGGTCACTCTGATCGGCCATATCCAGAGCCCGGTCTGGGTCGCCCTGGCCATGGCGCTGATCATCATCGCTACGTTGTCCACCAACACTGCGGCCAACATCGTGTCGCCGACCAACGATTTCCAGAACGTCGCGCCCAAGTACATCAACCGCACCACAGCGGTGATGCTCACGGGGCTGGTCGGGTTGGCGCTGATGGCCCATGAGTTGCTGAAAAAGCTTGGACTGATCGTTTCGGATTTAAGCCTGGAGACGGTGTATTCAAACTGGTTGCTGGGCTATTCGAGCCTGCTGGGCCCGATCGCCGGGATCATGGTGGTGGACTATTTCCTGATCAAGAAACAGCAACTGGACTTGGCGGGGCTCTACCGCGATGACGTTTATCCGGCGTGGAACTGGTTCGGCTTTATCGCGTTCGGCGTGCCGGTAGCGCTGACGCTGTTGTCGCTGGGCAGCGATGCATTCAGCTGGTTCTACGACTATGGCTGGTTCACCGGCTCGGTGCTGGGTGGGCTGATTTATTACGGGTTGTGCTCGATGCGCCCCAGCCCATCAATCGCGAAGTCCACGGTTTGATCGTTCCCACGCTCTGCGTGGGAATGCAGCCCGGGACGCTCCGCGTCCCAGAAGCGGACGCAGAGCGTCCATGGATGAATTCCCACGCAGAGCGTGGGAACTATCAGAAGAAGAACTGAGGAGATCACCATGAACGCTGCCATAGACGTTCTGCAGTCCACCCATCAGCACATCAACCGCGACCGTCTGTGGCAGTCGCTCATGGACCTGGCCAAACTCGGTGCCACGGTCAAGGGCGGCGTCTGCCGGCTGGCCCTGACCGACCTAGACCGCCAGGCCCGGGACATCTTCGTGAATTGGTGCGAGGAAGCCGGCTGCACCGTCAGCATCGACGCTGTCGGCAACATCTTCGCCCGCCGTCCGGGGCGCAACCCGAACCTGCCGCCGGTGATGACCGGCAGCCACATCGACACTCAACCCACCGGCGGCAAGTTCGATGGCTGCTTCGGCGTGCTCGCCGGGGTCGAAGTCTTGCGCACCCTCAATGACCTGAAGGTGGAAACCGAAGCGCCGCTGGAAGTGGTGGTCTGGACCAACGAAGAAGGCTCGCGCTTCGCTCCCTGCATGATGGGCTCCGGCGTGTTCGCGGAAAAATTCACCCTGGAAGAAACCCTGGCCAAGGTCGATGCCGAGGGCGTGACCGTCGGCGAAGCCTTGAACGCCATCGGCTATGCCGGGCCGCGCAAGGTCAGCGGCCATGCCGTCGGCGCGTATTTCGAGGCGCACATCGAGCAAGGCCCGATTCTTGAAGACGAACACAAAACCATCGGCGTGGTAATGGGCGCCCTCGGGCAAAAATGGTTCGACCTGAAACTGCGCGGCGTCGAAGCCCACGCCGGCCCGACACCGATGCACCTGCGCAAGGACGCTCTGGTCGGTGCCTCGGTGATCGTCGGCGCGGTCAATCGCGCCGCCCTCGGCCATCAGCCCCATGCGTGCGGCACCGTCGGCTGCCTGCAAGCCTACCCCGGCTCGCGCAACGTGATTCCTGGCGAAGTGCGCATGACCCTGGACTTCCGTCATCTGGAACCGGCGCGACTCGATTCAATGATCGCCGAAGTCCGTGAGGTCATCGAAACCACCTGCGAGGAACACGGCCTGACCTTCGAACTGACCCCCACCGCCGACTTCCCGCCGCTGTACTTCGACAAGGGCTGCGTCGAAGCGGTACGCGGCGCGGCGCAAGGGTTGGGTTTATCGCACATGGACATCGTCAGCGGGGCAGGGCATGACGCGATCTTCCTCGCCGAACTCGGCCCAGCGGGGATGATCTTCGTGCCTTGCGAAGGCGGCATCAGCCACAACGAAATCGAAAACGCCGCGCCGGATGACCTCGCCGCCGGGTGTGCGGTGTTGTTGCGGGCAATGCTGGCGGCTTCGGATGCGATTGCCAGAGGCAAGCAAGCGGCTTGAGGCATCGCTGTTCGATAGCCTCATTGTGTTGGCGGGATGCTCAACGGCGGGTTTGCAACGCTTTGAACATCAGCATCCCCGCCAGCATGGCGATGACGAACACCCAGGCCTGCCAGTGACCCGTGGGCAGTAACACCAGCGCCGGGCCGGGGCAGATGCCGGCAATGCCCCAACCGACTCCGAAAAGCAGGCTGCCACCGATCAGGCGTCGATCCAGTTCTCGGCTGATCGGCAACTGAATAGGCGCCCCCAGCAAGGACGTCGGCTGTTTCATGGCCCAATGAAACGGCCCCCAGGCCACGGCAATGGCCCCGATCATGACTAGCGCCAGGGAGGGATCCCACACGCCGGCAATGTCGAGGAAACCCAGCACTTTGGCCGGGTTTGCCATGCCGGCCAGCAACAGGCCAATGCCAAACAGCAGGCCGGCGAGGAAAGCGGTCAGTTTGCGCATGTTCAATACCCCAGCAGATGACGCAGGACGAACACCGTCACGAAGCCGGCGAACATGAAGCTTAAGGTGGCGGCAATGGAGCGTGGTGACAGGCGCGAGATACCGCACACGCCGTGGCCACTGGTGCATCCGGAGCCATAACGAGTGCCGACGCCGACGCACAATCCGGCAATGATCAGACCCACGGTACCGGTTTTGAATTCGATGGCCGGCCATACATAAAACAAAGCCCACAACAACGGCGCCGCCAATAGTCCGAGCAGGAACAGGGCTTTTTCGCCCCGTCCCGAATCATTACGCTCAAGCAGGCTGCCTAGCAGCCCGCTGATCCCGGCAACGCGTCCGTTGGCCACTACCATGACGCTGGCAGCCAGACCGATCAGTACACCTCCGGCCAAAGCGGACCACGGGGTGAAGTGAAGCGAATCAAGCATCATGGCAACTCTCCAGACGGGCAAAGAACGGCACTAAACCACTCTTTTTTGTTTGAGCATAGGGCTGCTTTTGGGTACCCACGTCACAAACCCGAATCCTCAATCGTCATCCTGTTGAACCCCTCAAATAGCGGAGCAACACGATGTCGTCCAACACCCAACCGGTCAACTTGCTGCAATCCATCCCTCAGGTTTTCGAAAGCCTGACCCAGGTTCATGTCACCCTCGACAGCCATGACCTGGACCCGACCCTCAAACACCTGCTGCACCTGCGTGCCTCGCAGATCAACCAATGCGGTTTCTGCGTGAAGATGCACACTCGCGAGGCGCGCGAAGCCAATGAAACCAACGAGCGCCTGGATCGCCTGATCGTCTGGCGTCACGTCAGCGATTTCAGCGCTGCTGAACGCGCAGCCCTGGCCTGGACCGAAGCCTTGACCGTACTCGATGAAAAGACCGATTACGCCAGCCTGCGCGGCGACTTACGTGAACATTTCAACGACGCGCAGATCGGTGCCTTGACGGCCGAGATCGGCATGATCAACCTGTGGAACCGTTTGCAGGTGTCGAGGCACTGATCGATGAACTCCGCTGAAAACGCCGCCGCTGTATTCGAGCAGCGCCGGCCCTTTTTGCTCGGTCTGGCGTATCGCATTCTCGGCTCGCGCACCGAAGCCGAGGATGTGGTGCAAGAGCTGTTCATCAAATGGCTGGAGGCCGACCGGGCCTCCATCGCCACGCCGGCCGCCTGGCTCACCACGGCCTGCACTCGGCACTGCATCGATTTGCTGCGCTCGGCTCATACGTCGCGGGTTGATTACGTCGGTACCTGGCTGCCGGAGCCGATTCACACCACCCATCAGCATTCACCCGAACACATGCATGAACTGGCCTCGTCATTGTCCACCGCGTTCCTGCTCTTGCTGGAACGGCTGACTCCCAAGGAACGCGCCGCGTACCTGCTCTACGAAATTTTCGACATGGATTACGCGCAAGTTGCCGAGGCGATCGGGGTCCAGGAAGCGGCTTGTCGCAAATTGGTATCCCGGGCCAAGGCCGGTCTGGGCAGCGGGCAAATCCGCTATCAGCCGGAGCCGGCGCGTCAGGACCAATTGCTGAGCGCCTTCCACAGCGCCATCGCCAGCGGCTCAACCGCATCCCTGACCGCGCTGCTGGCCGAAGACGTCGAACTCTGCGCCGATGGCGGCGGCAAGGCCTCGGCCATCCGCGAAACCTTGTCTGGCATTACCAGCGTGCTGGATTTCATTGGTCAGTCGTTGCATGTCTATTGGCATACTTGCGAATGGCTGCCCAGCGAAATCAATGGGGCACAAGGCGTGATCATCAAGGCGGACGGGGTCATTACTGCGTCGATGACGTTTGGTTTTGATGAAGCGGGGCGGGTGAGCCGGATTTTTATCATGCGCAATCCGGATAAGCTGGCGGGGCTGGATGCATCGTTGCAAGTGCAATAGTTGATCGTTCCCACGCTCTGCGTGGGAATGCAGCCCGGGACGCTCCGCGTCCCTTTCGAGAGCTGGAACGCGGAGCGTCCCTAGAGGCATTCCCACGCGGAGCGTGGGAACGATCAGCCCGGCGGATGAGTCCTCAGCACTATCCCAATCCCCCGCGGTCGTAATCTTCACAGGGCGGCGCATGAATACGCCGCCGTACGCGTGGAGATCCAATGAGCCAGGACGTCCTGACCACCGAAACCAATCGCCGCCAGTTGCAGCAGATCATCGCCGGTCTGTCCGACGGGGTGATTCTGTTGGAACTCGACCAGACGATCCTCTGGGCCAATGACGCCGCGCTGACCATGCACGGCGTCAGTCGGATCGGTGAGCTGGGGGCCAATGCCAAGGAATACGCGAAGCGGTTTGCCTTGCGTTATCGCAACAATCACCCGGTGGCGACGGAGAATTATCCGATCAGCCGTGTTGCCCGCGGCGAGATGTTCAACGATGTACTGGTTGAATTGACGCCAGTCGAAAACGACGAACGCACCTGGGTCCACAGCGTGCGCAGCATGGTGCTGGCGGATCGCGCCGGCGAGCCGGAGTCGTTGGTGCTGATCATGAACGATGTCACCGAATGGGCCAGCGCCGAGCAGCGTTTCGAAAAGACCTTCAATGCCAACCCGGCCCCGGCGGTGATCTGTCGCCTCAGCGATTTGCGCTACATCAAAGTCAACCAGGGCTTCCTGGAAATGACCGGTTATGCCCGCGATCAGGTGATCGGCACTTCGACCTATGAGCTGGATGTGCTGGAGCGCGCTGAAAACAAGGACCTGGCCAAGCAGCGTTTGCGTGACGGGGCAACCATTCCGCAGATGCAGGCCGAACTGCAATTACCCGACGGTGGCAGCAAACAGGTGATCGTTGCCGGGCAACCACTTGAGCTCAATGACGAAGCTTGCATTCTGTTTTCCTTCGTCGATATGGAGCTCAGGCACAAGGCCGAAATTGCCCTGCGCCAGAGCGAGGAACGGTTCGCCAAAGCCTTTCGTCTCACCCCGATACCGATCCTGGTGTGCAGCGCCGACGATCAAGTGGTGATGGACGTCAACGAAGCGTTTCTCGATACCCTCGCATGCCCGAGTGAAGAGGTGCTCGGCAAGACCGTGGCGCAACTCGGTTTCATCGATGACGCAGGCGCTCGCACGCGGCTGTTTGCAGCCCTGGAGAAAACCGGGAGTGTGGATCGCGTCGATGTCAGGGTGCGCCGCAAGGATGCCGGGCTGATCGATTGCGCCGTCTCGGCGGACACCGTGAACATTCAGGGTGGCACTTGCTACCTGCTGGTATTGATGGACATTACGGAGCGCAAACGCACCGAGCTGGAACTGGTGTCAGCCATTGAAGAGGTGATGAAAGATGCCTCCTGGTTCAGCCGCACGCTGATCGAAAAACTCGCCAACGTGAAGAACGTCAATTCACCGCAGTTGCCCACTGTGTCGTTCACCGAACTGACCGCGCGAGAGCGCGATGTGCTCGGCTTGATCTGTGAAGGCCTGGCCGACAAGGAAATCGCCGCACGCCTGAAACTGGCGCCTAATACGGTGCGTAATCATGTTTCGACGGTGTATTCCAAACTCGACGTGCACAGCCGCAGCGAGGCGATTGTATGGGCTCGCGAACGGGGTCTGTTCTCCAGCGAGAGGCGGCCCAAGGGGCAACGTTAAGATGCAAATGCACTAGTTGGGATGGTGCAATTTGATGTTCTGCTCAGGGGCTGGTTTTTCTAGGCTGTGAGGGTGCGATACGTGGCTTCGAGCCGGTATCGCGTCCTCTTCGAAGCAGCTAAAGGAACAGCCACATGGGTGCGAACAGTTCAAGCGTGGAGTCGATTTCAGGTCGTCGCCAAGGTGAATCGGGATGAATCATCTGGCGCAATTGCGTATGCAACTGGAGCGGAGTTTTTCGCCGTTGGCCTGTGAGTGCGCGCTCACCGGGGATAACTCGTTGACGGTGAAGCTTTATCATCCGGCGACGGGGCAGGTGGATCTGGTGGTCAGCGGGTTGAGCATGGTGAATCTCAGGACGCCGGAGGCGTTGACGGCGTTGATTGAAGAGTTGCGGTACGAGCTTGAGAGCATTGGTCTGCATCGGTCCAGTGCGTTGTAGGCGCTGACTTGTTTCCCGCTGCTTATGGTTTCGCCAGCACAGTCTATTAGGCGTTTTTCTGGCATTGGCGGGTGGCTGGGCTATAAGGAATGCGAGGTATTTCTTTTCTGTGACGGGGCCGCGGGTAGGCGGTGTGGTTTTTGTGTCGCGGAAAATGTCGATTACTCACCGCGGGTCAGCCTATGAACAGCCTTGGGATACATATTTTTTCGCCACTGTCGCTCGTACTCTGCGCGGCGATTCTGGGTGGATGCGCCAGTCCGCCACCTCCACCACCCGCTGCGCCGCCACCGCCACCGGTTCGTACCTGCCAGACCTCCGAAAACACCGATGTGCAGGGTGATATGAGGGCAGAAGGGCAGGTGACGCGGACCACGACCCTGACCCGTTGCGTCACTCAGTAAGTTTGCTCCGGTTAATGGCGTTTACCGCCAGTGGCCCTCTGCGACTGGCGGGTGTCGCCCGAGCGGCGATTCAGACTTCCTCGATCCTGACCCAACGCGACTCGTGTGCCGCCAAACGAATCGCTGTCGCCAGGCGTTCGACTTCCCATGCCTGCTCGAAATCTGTCCCGTCCTGACCGAGGCCGGCCAGCGCCATCACCAACTCATGCACTTCCAGAGTCTTGAGTTCGTTGTAACCCAACTGATGCCCCGGTGCCGGGCTGAAAGCGGCATAACCCGGTAAATCCGGCCCTGCCAATAGCCGTTGAAAACCGCCTTGCCCTGCGCGATACATCCGCAGTTCATTCAAGCGTTCCTGATCGAACGCCAGGGTGCCCCGGGTGCCGCTGATTTCAAAACTCAGGTGATTCTTGTAACCGTGTTTGAGCCAACTGCTGCTGAACGTCCCGCGCGCGCCGTTGGCGAACCGCAGCAACGCGTGGACCTGATCGTCCACCGCGACCTCGCGTCGTTCCTGGCCACCTAACGTAACGGGGCGTTGCGCATGCACGGTCTGGGTATCTGCGCACACCGCCTGAATATCGCCAAGCAGATGACGGGCCATGGCCAGCAAGTGACTGCCCAGGTCCGCCAAGGCACCGCCGGCGTAATCGGCGTCACAGCGCCAGGACCAGGGTGAAACGGGATCGGCCATGAAGTCTTCGCTGAATTCGCCCTGGAAACTGATGATCTGTCCCAACGCTCCGCTTTGAATCAAATCCCGAGCGAGGCCGATGATCGGATTGTGCTGGTAGTTATAGCCGACCCGCGTCACCACGCCCGCAGCTTTAGCGGCCAGACGCATGGCGCTGGCCTGTTCGAGGTTCACCGCCAGCGGTTTTTCGCAGTACACCGGCTTGCCGGCGGCGAGAGCGGCCATGGCCATGGGGTAGTGCAGATGATTGGGGGTTGTGATGGCGATCAGATTGACCTTGGGATCGTTGATCAGCTGTTGCCAGTCACTGTGAGCGGCATCAAAGCCCCACGCGTCGGCGCAGTGCCGGGCTCGCTGCGGATCGGCGTCGGCGAGGGCAGCCAGTTTGAGCTTCAGCGGCAATTCAAAAACGGCGCTGACGTTGCGAAAGGCCAAGGCGTGGGCGCGGCCCATGAAACCTGTGCCAATGAGTCCGATACCGAGTTCGCGCATAGCCGGGGTCCTTTGGATTTTTATTTTCAGGAGGGCTATTTATGGAATAAAAATTCCTAATATGCAAATGGTGGAATAAATATTCTTATGCGATGGGTCCGTTACGGCTGCGATCCGATCGTTCCCACGCTCCGCGTGGGAATGCAGCCAGGGGCGCTCCGCGTCCCAAAAGAGCGGACGCAGAGCGTCCGGTGAGGCATTCCCACGCAGAGCGTGGGAACGATCAGTGGTGAGTACTGAAAACTAAAAAGGCAGCCCTGAGGCTAATGCTGGTGAGTTAAGAAATTTGAGCGACGAAAATCCTGTGGGAGCGGGGGGGGGGGGGGGGGGGGGGGGGGGGGGGGGGGGGGGGGGGGGGGGGGGGGGGGGGG
>NZ_JBXAOA010000070.1:0-16666 GCF_058802325.1 Pseudomonas sp. GW822-FHT02E03
CCCCCCCCCCCCCCCCCCCCCCCCCCCCCCCCCCCCCCCCCCCCCCCCCCCCCCCCCACCCCAGCTCCCACATTGATTGGACTTCCAAACTGGGAATCCCACTTATATAACAAGGATCAGGCCATGCGCGCACTGGCTGCATTGAGTCGTTTTGTCGGCAACACCTTCGCTTACTGGGTACTGATTTTCGCCGTGGTGGCGTTTGTGCAACCGACCTGGTTCATCGGCTTGAAAGGCGCCATCGTACCGCTGCTGGGTCTGGTGATGTTCGGCATGGGCCTGACCCTCAAGCTTGAAGACTTCGCCGAAGTCGCTCGCCATCCGTGGCGCGTGGCGCTGGGCGTAGTCGCCCATTTCGTGATCATGCCCGGTGTGGCGTGGTTACTCTGCCAGGTTTTCCACCTGCCGCCAGAGATCGCCGTCGGGGTGATTCTGGTCGGCTGCTGCCCAAGCGGCACCTCCTCGAACGTGATGACCTGGCTGGCGCGTGGCGATCTGGCGTTGTCGGTGGCCATTGCCGCCGTCACTACCCTCCTCGCTCCGCTGCTGACGCCAGCGCTGATCTGGCTACTGGCTTCGGCCTGGTTGCCGGTGTCGTTCATGGAGCTGTTCTGGTCGATCCTGCAAGTCGTGCTGCTGCCGATCGTGCTCGGCGTGGTTGCCCAGCGCGTACTCGGTGATCGGGTTCGTCACGCGGTAGACGTGTTGCCACTGGTGTCGGTGGTGAGCATCGTGATCATCGTCACTGCCGTGGTAGCTGCCAGCCAGGCGAAGATTGCCGAATCCGGCCTGCTGATCATGGCCGTGGTGATGTTGCACAACAGCTTCGGCTACTTGCTGGGTTACTTCACCGGGCGCCTGTTCAACCTGCCACTGGCCCAGCGCAAATCCCTGGCACTGGAAGTCGGCATGCAGAACTCCGGCCTGGGCGCGGCCCTGGCCAGCGCGCACTTCTCGCCGCTGGCAGCGGTGCCAAGCGCGTTGTTCAGCGTCTGGCACAACATTTCCGGAGCACTGCTCTCGACGTATTTCCGTCGTATGAGCGAGAAGGAAGACCGGCAAATCGCTGCTCAGCAGGCGGCGGATTAAGCTGATAACTTGATCCTCGGGTTAATGATGGGCACTCTTATTGCGCAACGCGGGGACGACCCTGCGGCTCGATCGAATCATTAATCTGGGGACGACCCCATCCATCGATGGAGGTCTCTGATGTCCTGGATCATTCTGTTTCTTGCCGGTCTGTTCGAAGTCGGTTGGGCCGTCGGCCTGAAATACACCGACGGTTTCAGCCGCCCTCTTCCTACCGCACTGACCATCGCGGCCATGGCGATCAGCCTTGGCCTGCTGGGCCTTGCCATGAAGGAATTGCCGCTGGGCACGGCCTATGCGATCTGGACTGGCGTGGGTGCGGTGGGCACGGTGATCGCCGGGATCATTTTGTTTGGTGAATCCATGGCGTTGTTTCGGCTGGCGAGTGTGGCGTTGATTATTGCCGGGTTGGTTGGGCTCAAGGTTAGCGCTTAGGCCACTGACGCCATCGCGGGCAAGCCCGGCTCCCACAGGTTCTGTGTTGTGTCACCTATTGTGGACACACCATCAATCCCTGTGGGAGCCGGGCTTGCCCGCGAAGAGGCCCGCCCGATCAACGACTACCTGACGGCCCCACGCAATTCCCCTACCAACCCTTGCAGTGTCGCCGGTTCAGCCACTTCAACGGCCACCGCCGGCCCCGCCACCAATGTCACCCGCGACCACAACCGACGAAACATCCCCTTGTTCGGATCGCGACTGAAGAAACTCCCCCACAACCCCTGCAATGCCAGCGGAATCACCGGCACCGGCGTTTCTTCGAGAATCCGTGTCAGCCCGCCCTTGAACTCGTTGATCTCGCCATCGGCGGTCAACTTGCCTTCAGGGAAAATGCACACCAGTTCGCCGTCCTTCAGATACCGGGCGATGCGGGTGAAGGCTTTTTCGTAGATCTGAATGTCTTCCTGACGTCCGGCAATCGGAATCGTCCCCGCCGTACGGAAGATGAAGTTCAGCACCGGCAGATTGTAGATTTTGTAATACATCACAAAGCGAATCGGCCGACGTACTGCGCCGCCAATCAGCAACGCATCGACGAACGACACATGGTTGCAAACCAGCAATGCCGCGCCTTCATCGGGAATCAGCTCCAGATTGCGATGCTCAACGCGGTACATGGAATGGCCAAGCAGCCAGATCATGAAGCGCATGCTGAACTCGGGGACGATTTTGAAGATGTAAGCATTGACGCCAATGTTCAGCAGCGACACCACCAGGAATAGCTGCGGAATCGACAGCTTGGCGATGCTCAGCAAGACGATCGACACAATCGCCGACACCACCATGAACAGGGCGTTAAGAATGTTGTTGGCAGCGATCACTCGCGCCCGTTCGTTCTCGACAGTACGTGACTGGATCAGCGCATACAGTGGCACGATGTAGAAACCGCCGAAGACCCCAAGCCCGAGGATGTCGATCAACACCAGCCAGGCGTGACCGAACCCAAGGACTTCGATCCAGCCATGACCGGCAACGCTGTCTGGAATCGCGCCGGAATGCCACCACAGCAACAGGCCAAACACCGTCAGACCGAATGAGCCAAACGGCACCAGACCGATCTCGACTTTGCGCCCGGAGAGTTTCTCGCAGAGCATCGAACCCAGTGCGATACCGACCGAAAACACTGTAAGAATCAGCGTCACCACCGTCTCGTCGCCGTGCATCCATTCCTTGGCATACGCCGGGATCTGCGTCAGATAAATCGCCCCGACAAACCAGAACCATGAGTTGCCGACGATCGAACGCGATACTGCCGGAGTTTGCCCCAGGCCCAACTTCAAGGTAGCCCAGGACTGGCTGAAAATGTTCCAGTTCAAACGCATTTCCGGCGATGCCGCGGCAGCCCGGGGAATGCTGCGGCTGGCCAGGTAACCGAGCACGGCGATGCCGATGATTGCCGTGGACACGACCGGCGCGTAGTTGCTGGCCGACATCATGATACCGGCACCAATGGTCCCGGCGAGAATCGCCAGGAAAGTGCCCATTTCCACCAGGCCGTTGCCGCCCACCAGCTCTTCTTCGCGCAAGGCCTGCGGCAAGATCGAGTACTTCACCGGCCCGAACAGCGCCGAGTGGGTGCCCATGGCAAACAGCGCCACCAGCATCAGCGACAGGTGATCGAACATGAAACCGACCGCACCCACCGCCATGATGACGATTTCCCCGAGCTTGATCAGACGGATCAGCGCGTCCTTGGCAAACTTTTCCCCGAACTGCCCCGCCAGAGCCGAGAACAGGAAAAACGGCAAGATAAACAGCAACGCACACAGGTTGACCCAGATCGATCGGTCACCCTCGATGGTCAGCCGGTACAAAATGGCGAGGATCAACGACTGCTTGAAAATGTTGTCGTTGAAGGCCCCCAGCGACTGCGTGACAAAAAACGGCAGGAAGCGCCGAGTGCGAAGCAAGGTGAACTGCGAGGGGTGACTCATCTTCCATGTGTCCCTGATGTTGGGTAGCTGATGTTGGGTAACTGATGCTGGATAAAAAAGCGGCGTGACAATTGTTATTGGAATGTCGAACGTCGATCCAGGCCACAGATTACCCAATCTTTGCCGGTTATTTGTTTAATCCTGCAATGCACGGCGAAACAAACAACTCACCTCGCCATGCGCCCTGCACCGTGCGTTTGGCAACAATCAGCCACATCACCGCCAGCAACGCCACCAGTACACAGCCAAAGACACTGAAAAACGTCAGGTGCAACGTGCTCGCCAGGTTCAACGTCGCCAAAGAATAGACGCCCAACGGGAAAGTGAAGCCCCACCAGCCGAGGTTGAACGGGATACCGGCGCGCAAGTAACGCACGGTGATCAACAGCGCAATCAGCATCCACCAGAGCCCGAAGCCCCACAGCGTGATGCCGGCCACCAAGCCAAGCCCTGCGGCAATCTCGCCGATACCCGGTAAACCGTTGGCGGCAAAGATCGCTGGCGCGTCGGCCCCCAACAGCAACATGCCCAGCGCACCGGTGCCAATCGGCCCAAGGGCCAGCCAGCTTGAGGCGGCCATGTTTTCGTGGGGCAATTTATGCAACGCCATACGCAGCAACAGGATAGTCAGAATGCTGAACGCCACCGGCAGGGAAAAGGCCCACAGCACGTAGCTGGTCACCAGCACCACCAGTTGTGAATGAGCATCGGCCAGATGCGGCGCCAGCAACCCGCCGCTGGCCGCCGCCACTTCCGCCGCCACCACCGGCAACAGCCAGACCGCAGTCATCTGGTCGATGCTGTGCTCCTGACGGGTGAACATCATGTAGGGAATCAATACGCCGCAAGCCAGCGACATCGCCACGTCCAGCCACCAGAGCACTTCGGCGAGATGAATCACACCGTCGCCCCAGCGCGGCAAACCGAACAGCAGAAAGCCATTGATGAGGGTCGCAAGGCCCATGGGAATGGTGCCGAAAAACATCGAAACCGTGGAGTGCCCGAAAATCCGCCGCGCCTCGTCGAAGAACATGACCCAACGCGCGGCATACATGGCCGTGAACATAACAAACAGGACAATGTTGAACAGCCACAGGCCTTCGGCAAACGCATGCAGACCGGGATTCGCCACCGGCAATTGCGCAAGCGCCAGTGCCAATACACCCGTGCCCATGGTCGCCGCGAACCAGTTGGGGGTGAATTGGCGGATGGCTTCTCGAGGGTGCTGCAAATGACTGAGCGGTTTGATACCGGGTTTAACGCTATGGGTGCAGGTCATGGTGAACTCCTGTCCTCTCGTGAGGTGGAGCTCATGGTAGATCCGAATCGAATATCGATATAACGGGTAATATCTCTAACTGTTATCTATTTTACAGATACATAATCAGACGCAGACTTTGACGGAGTGCATTGGTTGATCGATATTGCATTGAGTGAGTAACACCCGCCTTCGCGAACAACCCCGCCCCACACTGGATTGAGGGTGCCCACATATTTTGTGTTCACTGACGATCGAGTGTGGGAGCGGGCTTGCTCGCGAAGAGGCCCCCAAACACACCAAAAATCGAACTGACTCCCAACCTGCGACACCCCGCCACGTCACGACCTTGGTCGACACTGACTAACTCAAGCGGTCATGCGAGACTGTCCTGACCGGGCGGAGTCCCGGAGGTCTTTTGTCTGGAGTTCCCATGTCGCTGTCCATCGGGCTGATCGCCACCGTCGCCCTGGCCTATATGGCCATCCTGTTCGCTATCGCCTTTTACGGTGACCGGCGCAGCACACCGTTGCCGCCACGGATGCGTGCCTGGGTGTACAGCCTGTCGCTGGCCGTTTATTGCACCAGTTGGACATTCTTTGGTGCCGTGGGCCAGGCGGCCGAGCAACTCTGGTCATTCCTGCCGATCTATCTCGGGCCGATCCTGCTGCTGGTGTGCGCGCCGTGGGTCCTGCAAAAAATGGTGATGATCAGCAAGCAGGAGAACATCACCTCCATCGCCGACTTCATCGCCGCCCGCTACGGCAAATCCCAGTCGCTGGCGGTGGTGGTGGCGCTGATCTGTCTGGTCGGCGTATTGCCCTACATCGCCTTGCAGCTCAAGGGCATCGTGCTGGGCGTGAACCTGCTGATCGGCGCCGGTGCCGACGCCATGGGCACGCGCGCGCAAGACACGGCGCTGATCGTCTCCTTGGTGCTTGCACTGTTCACGATCGTTTTTGGTACCCGCAACCTCGACGCCACAGAACACCACCGCGGCATGGTGCTGGCGATTGCTTTTGAGTCGCTGGTCAAGCTGTTCGCTTTTCTCGCGGTCGGCGCGTTCGTGACCTACGGCCTGTACGACGGTTTCGACGACCTGTTCGACCAGGCCATGCTCGCCCCGCGCCTCGAGGCGTACTGGAAAGAAACCATCAACTGGCCGTCCATGGTGGTGCAAACCGGCGTGGCGATGATGGCGATCATCTGCCTGCCCCGGCAGTTCCATGTAACCGTGGTGGAAAACATCGACCCCCAGGATCTGCGCTTGGCCAAGTGGGTGTTCCCAGCCTATCTGGCGCTGGCGGCGCTGTTTGTCGTGCCGATCGCACTGGCCGGTCAGATGATGCTGCCCAGTTCGGTGCTGCCGGACTCATTCGTCATCAGCCTGCCTCTGGCCGAATCTCACCCTGCCTTGGCGATGCTGGCGTTTATCGGCGGTGCTTCGGCGGCGACCGGTATGGTGATCGTGGCCAGCGTGGCGCTGTCGACCATGCTCTCCAATGACATGCTGCTGCCGTGGTTGCTGCGGCGTAACAACGCGGAGCGGCCGTTCGAAGTGTTCCGCCAGTGGATGCTTTCGGTGCGCCGGGTGAGCATCGTGGTCATTCTGCTGTTGGCCTACGTCAGTTATCGACTGCTGGGCTCCACCGCGAGCCTGGCGACCATCGGCCAGATCGCCTTCGCCGCCGTGACCCAACTGGCCCCGGCCATGCTCGGCGCGCTGTACTGGAAACAGGCTAACCGTCGAGGGGTGTTCGCGGGGCTAGCCACTGGGACGTTCCTCTGGTTCTACACCCTGGTGTTGCCGATCGCCGCCAAGAGTCTCGGCCTGCCCCTGAGCAGTTTTCCGGGGCTGGCATGGCTGCAAGGCAACCCGTTGAACCTGCCGATCACGCCGCTGACTCAAGGCGTGGTGCTGTCCCTGGCGGGCAACTTCACCCTGTTCGCCTGGGTCTCGGTGCTGTCGCGCACGCGGGTTTCGGAGCACTGGCAGGCCGGCCGCTTCATCGGCCAGGAAATCAGCGCGCGACCCAACGCCCGCTCAATGCTGGCAGTACAGATCAACGACTTGCTGCAACTGGCTGCCCGTTTTGTCGGCGAAGAACGCGCTCGTCAGAGTTTCATCCGTTTCGCCTACCGTCAGGGCAAAGGCTTCAGCCCGACCCAGAACGCGGACGGTGAATGGATCGCCCATACCGAACGCTTGCTGGCCGGTGTACTCGGCGCATCTTCGACCCGGGCGGTGGTAAAAGCCGCCATCGAAGGTCGGGAAATGCAACTCGAGGATGTGGTGCGGATCGCCGACGAAACTTCGGAGGTGCTGCAGTTCAACCGAGCCTTGCTGCAAGGCGCCATCGAGAACATCACCCAGGGCATCAGCGTGGTCGACCAGTCGTTGAAACTGGTGGCCTGGAACCGGCGCTACCTTGAGCTGTTCAACTACCCCGACGGTTTGATCAGCGTGGGCCGGCCGATTGCCGACATCATTCGCTACAACGCTGAGCGCGGTCTGTGCGGGCCCGGCGAAGCGCAAGTGCATGTCGCCCGTCGTTTGCACTGGATGCGTCAGGGCCGGGCCCATACCTCCGAACGGTTGTTCCCCAATGGTCGAGTGATCGAGCTGATCGGTAACCCGATGCCCGGCGGCGGTTTCGTCATGAGTTTCACCGACATCACCGCGTTCCGCGAGGCCGAACAAGCGCTGACCGAAGCGAACGAAGGCCTCGAGCAACGGGTCATCGAACGGACCCACGAACTGTCGCAACTCAACGTTGCCCTGACCGAAGCCAAGGGCACCGCCGAATCGGCCAACCAGTCGAAAACCCGTTTCCTGGCTGCCGTCAGCCATGACTTGATGCAACCGCTGAACGCTGCGCGACTGTTCTCTGCCGCCCTCTCCCACCAGGAGGAAAACCTATCCAGTGAAGCCCGGAAACTGGTTCATCACCTGGACAGTTCACTGCGCTCGGCCGAGGACCTGATCAGCGACCTGCTGGACATTTCCCGCCTGGAAAACGGCAAGATCAACCCTGATCGCAAGCCCTTCGAGCTCAATGATTTATTCCATACGCTAGGCGCCGAGTTCAAGGCTCTGGCGCAGGAACAGGGGCTGAAATTTCGCGTCAGGGGCAGCGCGCTGCGGGTCGATAGCGACATCAAACTGCTGCGACGGATTTTGCAGAACTTCCTGACCAACGCCTTCCGCTACGCCAAAGGGCCGGTGCTGCTCGGCGTTCGGCGGCGCAACGGCGAGCTATGCCTTGAGGTCTGGGACCGTGGGCCGGGTATTCCAGAAGACAAACTGCAGGTGATTTTCGAAGAATTCAAACGCCTCGACAGCCACCAGACCCGGGCCGAGAAAGGTCTGGGCCTGGGCCTGGCGATTGCCGATGGGCTGTGTCGCGTGCTGGGTCACACCTTGCGCGTGCGTTCCTGGCCGGGTCGCGGCAGTGTGTTCAGTGTCAGCGTACCGCTAGCTCGGGCACAAGCCGCGACGCCGGCCAAAGTGGCCGAACTCAATGGCCATTTGCTCAGCGGCGCGCAGGTGCTGTGTATCGATAACGAAGACAGCATCCTGATCGGCATGAACAGTTTGCTGACGCGCTGGGGTTGCCAGGTCTGGACCGCACGCAACCGTGAGGAATGCGCGACGCTGCTCGGCGATGGGATGCGCCCGCAACTGGCGCTGGTGGATTACCACCTGGACGATGGCGAAACCGGGACCGAGTTGATGGCCTGGTTGCGCACGCAACTGGGCGAGCCGGTGCCAGGGGTAGTGATCAGTGCCGATGGACGGCCGGAGACGGTGGCCCAGGTGCATGCAGCTGGCCTGGATTACCTGGCCAAACCGGTGAAACCGGCGGCGTTGCGGGCGTTGTTGAGTCGGTATTTGCCGTTGTAGTGCGGCAGGTTTGAACCCTGCAGTGGGGCGATTGACGCCTTCGCGAGCAAGCCCGCTCCCACAGTGGATTGGTGTTGTTGCACAAATAGAGTGAACACCACAAACCCTGTGGGAGCGGGCTTGCTCGCGAAGCTTTTCGGCTACTCCGGCAGTTCGGCCAAGCCATCGACATCGGTCATCGCTCGCTCCAGCAGGTCCGCCGGCAAGCTCTTGCTGGCCCGCGCCCCGAGCAACTTGAGCTGCTCGCTGCGGCTGACCAGGTTGCCGCGGCCTTCTGTCAGCTTATTGCGTGCAGAGCTGTAGGCCTTGTCCAGTTGCTGCAGGCGATTGCCGACTTCATCCAGATCCTGAATGAACAACACGAACTTGTCGTACAGCCAACCGGCGCGCTCGGCGATTTCCCGGGCGTTCTGGCTCTGGCGCTCCTGCTTCCACAAGCTATCGATGACCCGCAAAGTGGCCAGCAACGTGGTCGGGCTGACGATCACGATATTGCGGTCGAATGCCTCCTGAAACAGCGTCGGCTCAGCCTGCAACGCCGCAGAAAACGCCGCTTCGATCGGGACGAAAAGCAGAACGAAATCCAGGCTGTGCAAGCCGTCGAGCCGCTTGTAGTCCTTGCCGGCCAAGCCTTTGACGTGAGCGCGCAGGGACAGCACATGCTGCTTGATGGCGATCTGGCCGATGGCATCATCCTCGGCCGCCACGTATTGCTGATAGGCCGTGAGGCTGACTTTGGAATCGACCACGACCTGCTTGTCGCCCGGCAGGTAAATAATCACATCCGGCTGGAAACGCTCACCGTCCGGCCCCTTGAGATTGACCTGGGTCTGATACTCACGCCCCTTCTCCAGACCCGCGTGCTCAAGCACCCGCTCGAGAATCAGCTCGCCCCAGTTGCCTTGGGTTTTCTGCCCCTTCAAGGCGCGCGTCAGGTTAGTGGCTTCATCGCTCAGGCGCAGGTTCAGCTGTTGCAGCCGCTCCAGTTCCTTGGCCAGGGAAAAACGCTCGCGGGCTTCAGCCTGATAGCTTTCCTCAACGCGCTTTTCGAACGACTGAATGCGCTCCTTCAACGGATCGAGCAACTGCCCCAAACGCTGCTGACTGGTTTCGGCAAAACGCTGCTCACGCTCGTCGAAGATCTTGCCCGCCAGCTCGGCGAATTGCGCGCGCAGCTCGTCTCGCGAGCCTTGAAGGTCGTTGAGACGCTGCTGATGGCTTTCCTGCTGCTCACGCAGCTCGGCATTGAGAGAGGCGGCCTGAGCGTCGAGGCGACGCAACTCAGCCTCTTTGCCGGCGCGTTCGATGTTCCAGGCGTGAGATGCGTCGCGGGCGTCGTCGCGTTCGATCTGCAGCAGTTCGACTTCACGGCGCACGGCGGCCAGATCCGCTTGTTTGGCGGCATTGGCCTGGCTCAGGTCAGCGATTTCATCACGGCAAGTATCAAGCTGGGCATTCAAGCCGTCCTGCGTCAGTTGGGCAATGGCAAGGCGCTCTTCCAGTATTGCCAGCTCGGCCTGCCCCGCGCTCGCCCGACGCTGAAGTTGCCAGGCTAGTACCAGTAACGGCAACCCAGCGCCAGCCAGCCCCAGCAATGCGCTGGTCAAGTCCATCGCCATAGCCACTCCTGCCGATTCGATAAAGCGTGAAGGTTAACCAAGGCGTCAGGTCTTGGACAGCTCAGTCTTCGCTCAGGCCCAGTTCCTGTTGCGCACGTCGGTCGCCCGCACGCGCGGCCTGACGCAGGAGCTCCTGGCCAATGCGGCGATCCCGGGCGTTACCGCATTCGCGGCACATTAGCAGGCCGAGACGGCTTTGCGCGGCCACGACGCCTTCACGGGCAGGCTGCTTAAGCAAGCGTCCGGCGAAGTGTTTGATGTTGGAGTTTTCGCCCAGGCGCGGGCTGTCGAGTAGCCACTCGGCCACGCGCATCGAAAAGCGCTTGGGTGGGGTAACACTGAGGGGGGTGGAAGCAGCAGAGATTGATACTGAGCGAAACTTCATAAAGCACTGTAGGGCAGATCGGAAGGCGCGCCACTCTACTCTTTTTTTCGTACAGGTAAAGTCGAAAAAAGCCTGCACGCCCGTCCTAGAGCAAGCGCTTGGGACAATCCACAGAAGCTGTGGATAACTCAGTGGACAACCGCCTTTCAACTCGCGCAAAGCCGTGTGGCGTGGGGCTCGCAGTCAAACTGACGATTTTTTCACCAGTAAAAAAAAGCGATGTTTTTCATTGACTTAAATTTTCATTACAGGCACCCACTCCCGTTGAGGCGAGGATGACAGTGGGATGACAGTTCGCGCAATTTATGTGCACAAGTACCTGTGAGGCGGTTATATCGATGCGCTTTTTCGGCGCGCTTTTCGGTAGCGTCTGGGGATAAACCCGAGCAACCCTTGCCGCCGGTCGATCCTGAGGCGATCGTTCTCTCGGATCAACGGTCGGGTTCTGGGCAATTGCGGGGCACTGGCCTGCTCTTTGACCGCTCAATCGAGACTTGCCGACAGGCACTTCAGCGCTTTTTTTCAAACAGACTTCCCTTCCACAGTTCAATCCGTTAGTATCCGCGGCGTTAGTACCAAGCTGAAAGTCAATTCTGGTCGAACAAATCCCCCGGTCAGCCTTCCCTAAGAGAAGCCTCCACCGACAAAACGGGATCGACCACCTCGATGGTTTCCAGGTAAATCTTGCGCCAACACAGCCTTTGAATCGAAAGCAAAGGGTGTTGCCAAGCTCACTTACTCTGACCGAACCAGCCTGCAAATTGATCAGGATCTTCACCCCGGGCCCAGAACCTTTGCCCTTGATGTGTTGCCTGCCCTCCTAAGTACCTACCTGCCAGCCCAAGCGCGCCAATTTATCAGCGCTTCAAACTGGCTGCTTTGTTCCAGTCGGGTTCTTCGTTCGACCAATGGTGGTCGTCGTCACTGGAACGTTTTAACTTTGCACGGTTCTTATCCGTGTCGCTTGTAGGAACACCAATTATGTCCACTCAAATCCACACTCAGGATGCCATTCGCACCCTAACCAACGCTTTTGCTCCAATGAACTGCCTGATCATGGCCGCTCGCAAAGGCTGCTTCAGCTTCACTCTGGTCAACGAACACGGCATCGCTCGTCATAGCGAACGCCTGTACCCTGATCAATACTCCAGCGCAGAACCGCTGCAGGCTGTGATCGAGCGTACTCGCCAGGCACTGGTTGCCTGAGACGCCAGAAAAGCTGAAAACCTAAAAAGCCCTGCTGAAAAGCGGGGCTTTTTATTGCCCGATATTTCTCATTTCGCGACCTGCGGCTAAGCACCAACCGATATAACGGTTATAACTCGAAGCCGGAAATATTTTAAAAACAGTCCTTTACAGCGAAATAATGACACTACACTTCAACTCAAGCGGCTTGATCCGCTTGCGGCGAGCCTGAATCGATCCAACTGCTGCCAAGGCCCTTCAGGTATCGCCGACCACTTCCTGTTTCGAGGGCTTTATGGGAATCGCTGCCAGCGAACTGTGTCGTTATGTGATCCGTCCGACGTTGATCTACCTCGGACGCCACAGCGCAACTGCCGAATCCCTGCTGCTGGGCATCGCCGCCAGTCAGTCAGCCCTTGGTTCAGCCCTGCATGACCGCCGTGGACACGGCCTGTACCGAATCACCGAACCCCGCCACCAGGCTCTTTGGGATCACTATCTGGCCCTGGACCCGGATCGGGCAAGCCTGGTCCGCGGCCTTGCCAGCCAGCATGCTTTTCTCAGCGGGCCGCATCTGGAATTGACCGTCAACCTGCGTTACGCCACCGCCATTGCCTGGCTGCTGGTAGAAGAACAGAACACTCCCCTCCCCGCCTCCGATGACTTGTTGGGAATGGCCCGAATCTGGCGCCAGACTTTCCAGCCCCAAGGTCGCCTGCGAGATTTCACCTACGCGTGGCAGACCTGTGTTTCATCGTTGAATCAGGTCGCCTGCTAAGCCACCCATTTCCGAAAATCGCACAACAGGTAGCGATTTTGGTCGGATTGTCCTACAAAACCGCTCTAACTCAAGCGTTACAGGCTATAGCGCCCAGACGAAAATCTTGGTAATTTCCGCGCCGGTGATCACCAGGAATTCTAATAATGAAAAAAGTAATGCTCAAAACCACCATTAGCCTCGCCGTTGCCATGGCATCCACCCAACTCTTCGCAAGTGGCTTCGCACTCAACGAACAAAGCATCAGCGGGATGGGGACAGGTTTTGCCGGGCGATCTTCATCTGCCGACGACGCATCTACAGTTTTTGGTAACCCTGCCGGCATGTCTCGCCTCAAGCGCGAACAAGTGAGCGGTGGTGTTGCATTTATCGACGCGCACGCTGATATCAGTGATGCGAGCTCCAGCCCGAACAGTGGCACCAACAAAGGTGACATGGTCCCTTTCATGGGCGTGCCCATGGGCTACTACGTAAAGCCAATCGATGACCAGTGGGCATTCGGTTTCGGCGTCTACGCTCCATTCGGCCTGGTGACCGACTATGAGAACGGCTTCGCCGGCAAATACTTCGGCAGCAAGAGCGAAGTCAAAATTGTGACTCTCCAGCCAACCGTCAGCTACGCCTTCAACGACAAGGTGTCGATCGGTTTTGGTCCGACCATCAACCACATTTCCGGCACCCTGGAATCGAACCTGTCGATCACTCAGGCCGCGCCGGACGGCAAGGTCAAGATCGAGGGTGACGACACCGCGCTGGGCTACAACATCGGCGTGCTGGTTCAAGCCACCGACAGCACGCGCGTCGGCCTGACCTACCACTCGAAAGTGAAGTACAAGCTCGAAGGCGACACCAAGGTCAATTACAACCTCCTCGGTGCCGTTGGTCAGAACCCGAACCAGAAGTACGATGCGTCTCTGGATATCACCACGCCTGAGTCGGTCGACTTCTCGGTCACTCATCAACTGGATGACCAGTGGACGCTCTACGCAGGTAGCACCTGGACTCGCTGGAGCCGCCTGAAAGAAATCACCGTCGAAAACAAAGGCGTTCCGACCCTCCTCAATGGCCAGTTCGGTACCATCACCGAAGAACAGAACTGGCACGACACCTGGGCGCACGCCATCGGCGCTTCGTACCAGTTGAACAAACAATGGGTCCTGCGTACCGGCCTGTCCGTTGACCAGGCACCGACCAATAACGAAAACCGTTCCCCGCGCATTCCGACTGGCGATCGCAAGATTTTCAGCCTGGGCGCCGGCTGGAGCCCGACCGACGACCTGACCATCGACGTAGCGTACTCGTACCTGCGCGAAGAGTCGGTCAAGGTCAACAACAGCAACGGCCGTCAGAACTACAGCGCAGAGTATGAAAACTATGCGAACGGTTTCGGTGTTGGCGCGACATACCGTTTCTGATGATTCACGGCGACTCCCTCGCCGCCTGAATTGAAAAAGCCCCGCGCTCTTGTACAGAGGCGGGGCTTTTTAGTGCGCGTCGATCAGGGTTTCGATGCGAGGGCTTTCTCCACCGCCTCGATGAACTCAGGATTATCCGGCTTGGTCAGGCTGGAGAAATTGGCGATCACCTTGCCCTGGCGATCGACCACGTACTTGTAGAAATTCCACTTCGGCGAACTGCTTTGTTCAGCGAGAACCTTGAACAAATGCGTTGCGTCATCGCCGCGGACTTTCTGCGGCTCGGTCATGGTGAAAGTCACGCCGTAGTTCACGTAACAAACCTTGGCAGTCTCTGCGCCATCCTTGGACTCCTGCTTGAAGTCATTGGACGGCACACCAACCACTTCAAGCCCTTGATCCTTGTAACGCTGATACAGCGCCTCAAGGCCTTTGAATTGCGGAGCGAAGCCACAGAAGCTCGCTGTGTTGACCACCACCAGCGGCTTACCGGCGAAGCGCTGGCACAGATCGATGGATTCCTTGGCGCGCAGCTTGGGCAAAGAGCCTTGTAGCAACTCCGGGCATTCTGCCGCCTGGGCCAGCCCGGTGAAAGCCATCAACAATGCGGGAACTGCAAGCCAGCGCATCAGCATGTCGGTGCATCCTTGAACAATCGTCAGAAAACGAAATTACTCGCCTTCGCCGCTCGCTAGCAAGCACCCATGCCCAGCTGCATCAATGCCAGGCCACCCTGATGCCAGCCCCACCATGCCAGGGCCAGTAACAATATGCCGACGCCGATAGCAGCCATCTGCGGCCAGAGACTGTTCATGCAGCACTCATCCGGGTTTGCAGACGCGCCACCGGCTGCTCGCGCACCGGCCAGTTCAGAGCTGCGGCCACCAGACTCAAGAGAATCGCCACTTGCCAGATCAAGTCATAACTCCCGGTTCGGTCATACACCACCCCACCCAACCATCCGCCGAGGAACGAGCCGAGCTGATGGAAGAGGAAAACGATCCCACCGAGCATGGACAAATTTCGTACACCGAACAAGGTCGCCACCGTGCCATTGGTCAAGGGCACCGTAGACAACCAGAGAAACCCCATGGCCATGCCGAACAGATAAGCCGTGACCTGAGTGACCGGCGCCCAGAGGAACAGCACAATCACCACCGCCCGCAACAGATACAAACCGGTGAGCAAGCGCGGCTTGGACATCCGCCCGCCGAGCCAGCCAGCGGTGTAGGTGCCGAAAATATTGAACAGACCGATCAGCGCCAGCACCGTGGTGCCGACGGAGGCTGGCAAGTGTTGGTCCACCAGATAGGCCGGCAAGTGCACGCCGATGAACACCACCTGAAAACCGCAGACAAAAAAACCGAACGCCAACAGCCAGAATCCTGAATGGGAACAGGCTTCGCGCAGCGCTTCAGAGAGGGTTTGCTCGTGTCCGAGAACCGGCAGCGGCTTGTCCTTGAGCATGCTCACCAGCGGCACGATCAGCGCCACCACCAGGCCCAACACCAGCAATGCCGCAGACCAGCCAAGCCAGCCGATCAGCCCCAGCGTGCCGGGCAACATGGCGAATTGACCGAAAGAACCGGCGGCGCTGGCGATGCCCATGCCCATGCTGCGTTTTTCCGGTGGCACGGCACGGCCGACCACGCCGAGGATCACCGAAAACGAGGTGCCGGACAGGCCGATACCGATCAACAGCCCCGCGCTCAAGGACAAGGTCACCGCCGAATCGGACAACCCCATGAACACCAGACCCAGGGCGTACAGAACACCACCGATCAACACCACCTTCGCAGCGCCAAAGCGGTCGGCCAGTGCGCCGGTGAATGGCTGTGCCAGGCCCCAGATCAGGTTCTGCAAAGCAATGGCGAAGGCAAACACTTCGCGGCCCCAGCCGAACTCGGCACTCATGGGCGCCAGAAATAGCCCGAAACCGTGTCGCACCCCCAAGGACAACGCCAGAATCAGCGCACTCCCCAACAGCACCCAACCGCACGTACGCCACATCGATGTCATTCTTGTTCTCCGGTAGCGGGTATATACCCGCTTAAGATCGAACAAACTGGCCTCAAGCCAGTTCGTCCAGCAGTTTCAGCAAGGTTTCACGCTTTTCGGCACCCAGACGGTCGATCAACCGCTGCTGCGCCGCTTCCCAGGCTGGCAACGCCGCCGCCAGGCGTTCGCGCCCTGTCTCGGTGAGCAGGACGATACGATTGCGCATGTCCTCGCCTTCGACCAGCGTCACCAGACCTTCGCCCTCCAGCACCCGCAGATTGCGCCCCAAGGTGCTGCGATCCAGGCCCATGGCCTCGGCCAGAGACGAGATGCTTGGCTGATCCAGACGCTGCAGATTGCACAGCAGAGAATACTGGGCAACGTTGATCCCGAAGCCGTCGAGGGCGCCGTCGTAATGCCTGCTGACGCCACGAGCGGCGCGACGCAGGTTAGTGCACAAACATTGAGAAGGAAGCATAGTGCGTGTATATACCCGCGGTTAAATGAATGCAAATTTTTTGATACATATTACCCCTAGGAGCGAGGCTTGCCCGCGAAGGCGGCGGCACAGCCAACATTGATATCGACTGACACTCCGCC
>NZ_JBXAOA010000071.1:0-16307 GCF_058802325.1 Pseudomonas sp. GW822-FHT02E03
GAGCTGGCGGGTTTCGCTAAAGAAGCCATCGGCTGGGTGGCCAGCCGAAGACTTTAGAGATGTGTAGATACCTATGCTCATCGCGGGCAAGCCCGCTCCCACAGTGACGGATGTCGTACATGCATTTTGTGTCCGGCACTGAACCTGTGGGAGCGGGCTTGCTCGCGATAGCAACAGATCAGACAACACAGTAAGTCCGGTCGGCTCAAATCCAGGCGACTGCCAGCAATCCAGCCCCCAACACCACACACAACGGCGAATACGCCCATGTGTCGAGCCGGGCAAACTTCGAATCCTTGACCTGCTTGAAGAATCCCACCAAATTCGAATCGCCGATCGCCCGGGCGAACATCAGCAGCGCGATCGCGCTGATCACCCATTGCAGCGACCAATGATGCACCGCGGGCAGATACAGCCCGACCCGCAGGCACACCAGCATCGCGATCAGCAGCAAGCCCACCGCCACCAGCAACGTGGCAAAGCCTGACGGCTTGAAGGCCGGCCTCGATGCCTCACCGCCCTCCCCGGGCACGCGCGGCACCGCCGCCTCGCTGCCCCATTTGCCACCCGCCGCCCAATACAGGTGGACCAGGCTGATCAATAAAAAGATTGCAGCAATCCATTGCGCGACCAAAAGACTCATATTCAGGCATCCGGTGTGAAATGTTGCAGCAGGATGAACTTCCTTGCGCGTTTTTGTAAGGGTATTCGTCATTGACGGAGTTCCCCTTGTGGGAGCGGGCTTGCTCGCGAAGACGGCGGCACATCCAGCCTGGAGGTGACTGACGAACCGCTTTCGCGAGCAAGCCCGCTCCCACACTGGATTCGCGTCGGCCAGGAATACCGGGATCAATCCAGTCCTCTGCCCCCTCTATTTCAGGGCGGCAGAAACTTTATCCGCCACATCCTTCGGCACCCAGGCCCGCCACACGTCCGGGTGCGCCTTCATGAACGCCTCCGCCGCTTGACGTGGCGGGGTGTGTTTTTCGCTCATGTCAGCCAAGGCCATGTTCAACGCTTCGATCGGTAAATCGACCTTGGTGAAGAACTCGGCAATTTGCGGGTACTGTTTCTGAAATGGCGTGGACACGCCAATGGACAGCTTCGAGGGCAGCGAACGAGTCGGTTTCGGATTGGGGTTGTCGGCGTCGGTCAGGGTTTTCCAGGCTTCAGCGTCGAACGGTGGCTCTTGCAACTGAATCAGCTTGAAACGACCGAGCAACGGTGTCGGCGACCAGTAATAGAACAGGACCGGCTTGCCGCGACGAATCGACGAACTGATCTCTGCGTCCAGCGCCGCTCCCGAACCACTGCGAAAGTTCACGTAGCTGTCGTCCAGCCCATACGCCTTGAGCTTCTGCTTGTTAACCACTTCCGACGTCCAGCCGATCGGGCTATTGAGAAAACGCCCCTTGCCCGGGGTTTCCGGGTCTTTGAACACGTCTTTGTAGCGTGGCAGATCACTGATACTGCGCAGATCCGGCGCCATCGGCTTGATGCCCTTGGCCGGGTCGCCCTTGATCACGTACTCCGGCACCCACCAGCCCTCGGTAGCACCTTTGACCGTATCGCCCAGGGCAGCGACTTTGCCCTCGGCCTCAGCCTTGACCCAGACCGGACTGCGACCGGCCCATTCCTCGCCAATGACCTGAATGTCATTGTTGGCCAGCGCGGTCTCCAGGGTAATGGTCGTCCCCGGCAAGGTATCGGTCGGCAAGCCATAGCCCTTCTCGACGATGATCCGCAGGATATCGGTGATCAGGCTGCCGCTTTCCCAGTTCAGGTCGGCGAAATGGATCGGCGCCTGGGCAGCGAACACCGGAACGGGTGAAGCCAATAAACCGAACGTGGCCAGGGTAGCGGCCAGTAACCGTCGAAATCCCCTCATGCTTTTGCACCTCGCGCTGTTCACAGCAATAGCAGGATGGCCTGACAAAGAAGACCGCAAGCCTCTGAATACTCAGTCATCTGACTGTAGTTGAGGTTCCTGCTTTCGAGGGACGAGGATTAACTTTCGGAAGGTTCCTGCAAGCGTGCAAGCTCTCTTCTGACCATGCTGGCGTACGCCGCCGGACGCAACAGGTAAATCTGTGACGCCACCCAACTCAGCCAGGCTCCCTGTAGAACGGCCTTTTGAGCCAACAGACGCTGCGCCTCGGTGTGCGCACTGGCCTGGTTCTGTTCGTGGAAGTCGGCGCGGGTCAGGGTCATTACTCGCTGGCCTTGAAGGTCACCAGTTCGCCCTTGCGCCATTTGGCGGCCTTGGCGGTCACGGCTTTCAGGGTTTTGGTCAGGCCTTCCTGCAATTGTTGATGGGCCGCAAACACCATCACCACGCTATGACCTTCCTTGAACACAATGCCGTGGCCGTCTGCGGTGGTCACGAACGCGTAATCCCCCAGCCCGTACACCGTCAGTTTGATTTCGCGGAATTTGATGTCCAGCTTGCCGCCTTCGCGACTGGGCAATACGGAAGCGCTGAAATGATCGCCGACCTTGAGTTTAAGCCCTGGTTTGTCATCCACCACCAGCGCTGCTTCGGTGTCGAGCTCGGCAATGTAAATGCCTTCAGCGTTCTGTTCGGTGATGTAAACGAAACGTGACTGAAACTGTTTAACCAGCTTTGCGCGCAAATCACCCAGTACGAACAAAGCATGCATATCGAGATTACTTACTGCCAAGGAAACATCCCCACATCTGAAAATGACGCCGTACGCCGGAAACGCGCACAGCAGAAAAAAGCGGCAATGCCGAGGTGTAGCCAAATGACCCGGGTCGAATCCTGGAATGAGCAGAGGGCCCATTCATCGTGAGGCTTGAGAAGATTACTGGAACATCCCTCACGTCGTCTTGCCTGGCGGTCGTCAGATGTTGAAGGAAAACGCCCTTCTGACGGCCAGATAAAACCGGATTACTAACTTTAGGGAAAATTCTCTCTAAAAAAAGCACTTTTCCGACATATCGCCAGTAAAAAATTGCTTTAGATGGGCATCAATCGCCAACCATCAATGGCGATTCTAGAGCAGCCATGCTCACCGAGACTACCCATAACACCGTACACACGTCGGTAAAACCACGAAAAGGACTTCATATGTGCACACTGACTCACTTTGCCCAGCCTCACGCCCGACACACAAATGGTTCGTCATCCCTGCATTCGATGATGCTCCACCCGCAAGACTTTCTGCCTGAAGAGCGTCTGCTCCCACGTTTTCAGGTGATATTGGCCGGCAACGCCTTTTTCCACATCAGGGAAATATCCACTGGACGTGTAAGAGGTTTCCGCGGCAATCATAACGATGCCTGCGCCCTTGCCCGTTTACTCGAGGCACGCAGTTGAGGCACCTGCAGCGCTCACTTCTATAGACGTTTCGTCACACCGGTGACTTAACTCAGCCGCCGGCAGGCAACTACTGCCATACTGCCCGACCAATGAAACCCGCCCCCAGGGCGGACGGCGTTCAACACAACAACTATTTCCAAGGGAAGACTGCTACGTGACGGAATTTGATATCGGTGAATTTTTTATCCGGGGCGAAGCCAGAGAGGTCGAAGGCGAATTCCAGGCAGTCATTATCATGCGCGCCAAACCGCCGTTGACCACTGTGACGTCTCATCAGGTCGAAAAGGATCGCTGGTTCAAGACCGCGGATGTCGCGGCCGTTGCCGCCCAGGATGCCGCCAAGGCGCTGAAGCTTGCCGTCGATGAAGGTGCATTGAAAGCCTGATCATCGGATTTGCAGTCTATGCTCATCCCTGCTTTTGAATATCGCTATCGAACTCCTGAAGCGCGGTTCTCTCAGATGCCTCTCAGCTGCAATGAAGCCGCACCTCGGATCTCGCACTCGACGCGACGAATTATCTGCAAGGAGATGAAGATGGACTCACCCACACATGATTTGAAAGGCCTGTTCGACCAGCTCGGTCTGGACTCCAGCGAGAAGGCCATCGACGATTTCATTGCCAGTCATTCCCCCTTGGCCGATGACAAGAAACTCATCGACGCCGAGTTCTGGACCCCGCAACAAGCCGGCTTCCTCAAAGAACAACTGCGTGAAGACGCCGATTGGGCGCATGTGGTCGACGACCTGAACCTGCGCATGCACCAGATCCACTAGCCTGGGCTCAATGCAGGCTGTCGGGCATTTCGGCACTCAATTGCGCCAACCAGGCAGCCCTGCACTCTTCAGCCTCATTGCGACTGGAGAACGCCGTCCCCCGGCGCTCACCGTTGAGCAGCACGACCCAACAGACGCTCTGCCCCATCGCACGCAAACTGGCGGGCACACCGCTGCCAATCATGACCGCGACATCGACTTTACTGTGCATGCTGCCCTCTCGAATTTCATTAGCGACCTAACTATGTAGACATGTTAATGAGTTCATCCGCGAGGAAACAGCAACGGCCCTGCACAGCTTCGTTGCAGAACCGGTAACAATGGCCGGGACTCTCAGCGAGGACTTTGCGGCTTGTAACCCAGGCGCAAACCACCCCAATGCCGCCCCTTGAACATGATCGGCACCGAGAGGTCGTGCATCAGTTCACCGGTGTCGCGGGTGTAAGTCTGCAACAGCACGGGCTGCTGATGGCTGCCACAGCGGATCCCGGTGCGGTCGGCGAATTTGCGCTTGGTGCGGTTGTGCAGGGTATCGACCTGCACATCACCGGTCAGCGGCTGGCTGAACACGGTGTTATGGGTCGGCACATAACCCTGCTGCGTGCAGGCGATGGCGAACACCAGGCCTTCATGGCGCGGCAGCAACGGTTCCTGAATCGCCGGCAATACCTGATCGGTGTAGCGGTCGAAACGGGTCTGGTATTTGGCCGGGCTGGTGTTGGGGATCGCCTGGTAACTGCGATCAAACAGGTCATCGAGGCTGATCCGGCCCTGATCGATATCCGCTTCAAAGCGTGCAGCAATCTGACTCGCCCCTTCGCGGGCCAGGTCATAAATCCGCTGGTGATAGTCATCCAGCCCGACTTCGGCCAGGCGTTCGCTGATGGTTTCGGCCTGCCCTTCCATCTGCACCGCAGCCTGGGCTAGCCGCTGAGTCTGCTGGTCGCTGATCGCCAGATCACTGCGCATCTGTTCGATGGCGTGGAACAGACTGTCGAGTTGTTCGCGGTTGGTGTCTGCGCCTTGAGCGATTTCCCCGACCTGCCTTTCGACCCCGGCGGCCAGGCGCGCAATGTTTTCCAGGTGCTGCCCGGTGTGCTCGACTTGAGCAACACCGGTATTCAGATCGCTCGCCAGTTGACGAATCTGCTCCACCACTTGCGCGGTGCGTTGCTGAATGTCGGCGACCATCTCCCCGACTTCACCGGTCGCCGTCGCCGTGCGCGCGGCCAGCCCGCGAACCTCATCGGCCACTACCGCAAAACCGCGACCGTGCTCGCCGGCCCGCGCCGCTTCGATGGCCGCGTTCAGCGCCAACAAATTGGTCTGGCTGGCGATGGACTGAATCACCAGCGTGACCCGCTGGATATCGTCGCTGCGCAGGCTCAGCGCTTCGATCAGCTCGCGACTGCTGCTGGCACGCTCACTGAGTTGATGCATGCGCGCAATCGACTCGACCAATTCCGTGCGCCCTGCCGCGCTGCTCTGATGGGCTTCGCTGGCTGCGCTCAAGGCTCCCCGACTGAGTTTCGACGTAGCGTGCTCGGTGGTAATCATCACTTCAGCGCTGCTGACAATCTGCGCCGCGGCGTTGAGCTGGGATTGCAGTTTGTCCGCCAGTTGCTTGACCGAATAGGCGACGCCAGCGGCCGACAAGGCGTTATGACTGGTGGTGTAGGAAAGATCGCGAGTCAATTCGGCGATGGCGCTGGAACTGTCTGCGGGGGTTGCGTCAGGGAGAGTGCGCGAGCGCAGGCGCGGCAGCCAGATAATCAGCACGGCCAAAGGCAGACCAAGGTAAAGCGACCAGCCAGCCAACGCCATGCCGCACAGCAATAGCATCAGGGCGATGCTTTGCAGGGTCGGCGTCAGCCAAAGGTTTTTCGGCAAAAGTGCTGGTGCAGGCATTGCCTCAACCAGAGATCCGTCCCTCGTCATCTTCGTCACCCCACGCGTCTTCTAGTTGTTGTGATCGCATTAAACGCCACTACAAAGCCATTATCTATGGTCCGTTAGTAGTGGGGGGTTGAAGCAGATCAATAGAAGTGCGTGAAAATTTTTTGGGCGACAAAAAGCTTCGCGGGCAAGCCTCGCTCCTACAGGTCATATCCGTAGGAGCGAGGCTTGCCCGCGATGGGGGCGCTACTGAATCAGGCCTGACGCTGGTGCTTGTCGATCTGCTCGTGACGCTCTTGAGCTTCGATGCAGTACTTGGTGGTCGGGCTGATCAGCAGGCGTTTCAGGCCGATGGCCTCGCCGCTGTCGTCGCACCAGCCAAAGCTGTCTTCCTTGATGCGTTCCAGGGCCTGTTCCAACTGAGGCAGCATGCGCTGGTCGCGATCGATCGCGTTCACCAGCCAGGTGCGCTCTTCTTCGACGGAAGCCGCGTCAGCCGGATCGGCCGGGGTGTCCAGGCTCTCGATGGCGATGCGATTCTGCTCGATGCGCTCATGGGTTTCGACTTTCATGTTCTGCAACAGCTCAGAGAAAAAAGCATGTTGCTCGGCATTCATGTAGTCATCCGCCGGCATGGCCAGCAACTTGTCCTTTGTCATTGATATCTCTATAAAAAAACGTGCATTAAGGCGAATTAGGGAGCGATCCGTTGAACCTGAAGCGTTCATTGGAAAGGCGCCGTTTATTCCAAGCGCCACCCGGCACTCAATTTACGAGGGGCGGCAGTCTAAGGCCGACTTGAGGCCTCAGCAACTGAAAAGACAGCAAATCTGTCCGACAAAGCCCTGAAAGTGCGCTACGGCTGGCTTTGAGGCGCTTATCGGAGTGCGTTTATAGCAAGAAATTCAGTCGAGCGGCTGTATATAGAAGACAAACGGCTGCGCCACGCGGGTCAGGCGTGGCGCATTTTCGCGTTTGGTCCGGCCTTCAGCGCTTGAGTTTGCGCTTGTTGCGGTATTGGTCGATGACCACCGCCACCACAATAATCAGCCCCTTGATGATGTCTTGAATATAAGCATCAACCCCGACAAAGGTAAAGCCGCTGGCCATGACCCCGAGGATCAACGCGCCGATCACGGTGCCGGTGATCCGCCCTACGCCACCGGCCAGGCTGGTGCCGCCGATGACCGCCGCGGCAATCGCGTCCAGTTCATAAGACATGCCCATCCCGGCCTGCCCGGTCGCGGCCCGTGCCGACGCCACCACCCCGGCCAGGCCTGCAAGCAATCCGGCGATGCTGTAGACGATCACCAGATGCCGCTTGACGTTGATCCCGGAGGTGCGCGCCGCCTGCATGTTGCCGCCGATGGCGTAGGTGTACTTGCCGTACTTGGTGTAGCGCAGGGCGATGTGAAAGATCACCGCCACCACCAGAAAGATGATCACCGGCATCGCGCCGTGTCCAATGGCCGTGTAGGAATCCGAGAGCATGCTCACCGGCTGACCTTCGGTGTAGTAGCGCGCCAGGCCCCGGGCCGAGACCATCATGCCGAGGGTGGCAATGAACGGCGGAATCCCGGTGATCGCAATGATGCTGCCGTTGATCGCCCCCGCCAGCAATCCCACCCCGAGCCCGACGATCACTGGAATCCACACCGGCAAGTCAGTCAGGGACGGAAACACCGCCCGGGCAAAGTCCGAGGTCTGGGCCAGGCTGGCGGCAATCATCGCCGACAGCGCCAGCACCGAACCGGAGGACAGGTCGATACCGGTGGTGATGATGACCTGGGTCACCCCGATCGCCAGCAGGCCGATGATCGACACTTGCAGGATCATCAGCACCAGACGCTGAGAGTTCATCAGGAAGCTCTGGTCCCGCACGATCCAGCCGAACATTTCGAAGACCAGGCCGATGCCGATCAGCACCAGGAAGATACTCAACTCGGTCGGAAAGCGCCGGCGACTCTTGACCGGTACCGCTGCAGGCTTGTTTTCCAGTATCGCGTTCATAACCACTCACCCTTCTATTGCGTCATCGACGGCGGCCATGGCCACCGCCGGCATCCATTAGTGAACCGCGGACATGCCCGAGGCCAGTTGCATTACCCGTTCCTGGGTCGCTTCGCTGCGGTCGAGAGTGCCCATCAGGTCGCCCTCGTGCATGACCATGACCCGGTCGCTCATGCCCAGTACTTCCGGCAGTTCCGAGGAAATCATGATCACCGCCATGCCTTCGCTGGCGAGGTAGGAGATAAGCCGGTAGATCTCGGCCTTGGCACCGACATCGATACCCCGGGTCGGCTCGTCGAGAATCAGGATGCGCGGATTGGTCATCAGCCAGCGCGCCAACAAGGCCTTCTGCTGATTACCGCCGGACAAGGTATCGATGCACTGCTCCAGCGACGGCGTTTTCACCCGCAGCTTCTTGCACATGTCTTCACATAACGCGCGCAAGGCTTTCTGCTGGATGAAGCCGTTGCCGACGTAATGGGGCAAGACTGCCATTTCCATGTTTTCCAGCACCGACAGGCACGGGAACAGGCCGCTGAGCTTGCGATCTTCGGTCAACAGCGCGAAGCCCTTCTCGATCGCCATGTGCGGATCGCTGATGCGCACCACCTCACCGTCGAGGCGGATTTCGCCACCGTCGCTTGGGGTGATGCCGAAAATCGCCTCGGCGACATTGGTCCGCCCTGAACCCATCAACCCGGCGATGCCAAGGATCTCCCCGGCATGCAGGTCGAAGGAGACGTCCTTGAAAATGCCGTCCAGCTTGAGGTCGCGAACCGACAGCAACAGATCACCGATCGGCTTCTCGCGCACCGGGAACAACTGGCTCAGCTCGCGGCCGACCATCATTGAAATCAGGCTGTCGCCGTCCATGCTGTCGGCCCGCTGCAAGCCGATGTAGGCGCCGTCACGGAACACCGCCACTTCATCGGCGATGCTGAACACTTCGTTCATTTTGTGGGTGATGTAGATGATGCCTTTGCCCTGGCGCTTGAGGTCCGCAATGATCGAGAACAGATGGGCGACTTCCTTATCGGTGATGGCCGAGGTCGGTTCGTCCATGATCAGGATGTCGGAATCGTAGGACACAGCCTTGGCAATCTCGACCATCTGCCGTTCGGCGATGCTCAGGTTGCCCACCAGCTCTTCAGGGTCGAGGTTGATCCGCAGGCGTTCCAGCAGTTTGGCGGTGCAACGGTGCATCTCGCGATGGTCGATCATGTGCAGACCGTTGAGCTGTTCGCGGCCGATCCAGATGTTCTCGGCGATGCTCATGTGCGGCATCAGGTTGAGTTCCTGGTGGATCATCGCGATCCCGGCCTGAAGCGCAGCCAGTGGTGTTTCAAAGACCACCGGTTTGCCCCGCAGGCGCAACTCGCCGGCGTCCGGCTGGTAGATGCCGGCAATGATTTTCATCAGGGTGGATTTGCCGGCGCCATTCTCGCCCATCAGCGCCAGCACGGAACCGGGACGCACCCGCAGCTGTACGTCGGACAAGGCCACCACACCGGGAAAACCCTTGCTGACGTTGATGATCTCCAGCAGGTACGGCTCATCGACAGGTGTTGCAGTTGGCTGGACACCCATTAACGGGGTGCTCGAAGCAGTCGCTGAAGCGAACATGATCAGGTACTCCATCAGCAAGGTCGCGTTGCAACCTTGCGTGCTTATTGTTGTTATCGAACGGACAGACTATTTGAAGGTGTCGACGTTTTGCAGCGTGATCAGGCGATACGGCACCCACACGGCCGGCTCGACCGGTTCGTTTTTGGCCATTTTCACCGCCGTGTCGATCGAACCGTCCGCCTGCCCCTTGGCGTCCTGGAACACCGAGACCAGCAGAGAGCCCTTCTTCACCGCGTTCAAACCGTCGGGCGTACCGTCGACACCGGCGATCAGCACACTGCCTTTGGCGACGCCAGCCTGTTGCAGGGCCATTGCCGCGCCAATCGCCATCTCGTCGTTGTTGGAGACCACTGCGTCGAATTTGCGGCCCTGGGTCAGCCAGTCGTTGACCAGGGTCATGCCCTTGTCCCGCGACCAGATGCCGGACTGCTCTTGCTCGATCTTGATGTTCGGGTACTTGGTCAGCACCTCTTTGACGCCCTTGGTGCGGTTGGTGGTGGAGTTGTTGGCCAAATCACCGAGCAGAATCACGATGTCGCCCTTGCCGCCCATTTTTTCGGCCAGGTACTGCATCTGCATCTGGCCGGCCTCCAGATCGTTGGAGGCGACAGTGACCACGCCTTTGGGCAGGTTCAGGTCATCGGGACGACGATTGACGTACACCAGCGGAATACCGGCCTTGACCGCTGCTTCAGTGATTTTTTTGGTGGCGGCGGTATCCACCGGGTTGACCACAATGGCGTCCACCTTCTGGCTGATGAAGCTTTCTACCTGGCTCAACTGCCTGACCACGTCGCTGCGCGCGTCTTCGAACTGCAGCTTGACGCCATCGGGATAGGACTTGGCTTTGGTGTCCATGGATTCGCGCAGGTAGGTCAGCCAGGTGTCATCGAACTGCGACATGCTGACGCCGATCTTCATATCAGCGAGTGCGGCGCCGCTGGCGAACATCAGGGACAAGGCCAGCGAGGCGAAACGGATCTTGGTCTTCATGAAAAGTCTTTCTCCACATTCTTGTTGGTTTTATGGATAAGGCGTGACGATTTCAGTGAACGGGCAAGCGGACAATCGGTGCACCCGGAATACAGCAGACCAGGGCGCCGTTGCGTTCGACGCAAAGCAAGTGAAAGAAGGAATGAAACGAGACGCGAGGCAGGTCGCGAGAGAGGTGTAGCGCGGAACGTAAAGCATGCAAAGCAGAGTTGAAGGTTTTCATCGACGGTACCTGGCTTTTGTTTCTTGTTTTTGGTGCGTCCTTCACTCGTTCAAGGCCTGCTTGAGCGTGATCGGACGTTGATAGTCGGCAACCTGGAAATGACTTTATTGGAAAATAATTTCTATATCAACTCATTTTAGAATTTTATTCTGATTTTATTCCATGACTCTCGAACGGGCTCAGTGCCACCACTTGATGGCGCTCGAAGCTGAGCCGCGCAGCGTCTAGCACGCGGGTGGTCGCCAGTGCATCACGGGCGTCGACCGGCAGTGGGCCACCGCTCTGTAACGCGGTTTGTAGCTGCAAATAGAACTGATTCCAGCAGCCACGCTCGGACGGCACCCGCTCACGCACCTCGCCCTGCTCGAACCAGCCCCAGCGCCGGTGTTCTTCGACGCCCCAGCGCTCGCCTTCGGATTTCGGTGTGAGCCCGGCGAGCGTCGACGCCTCTTGCCCGTCCAGACCGTCGACGCTGTAGCAGCCCTGGGTGCCGGTCACGCGAAAGCGCGGGCCGGGGGTGTTTTGCAGGCAACTGCCGCCCAGGTGCGAGATCACGCCACTGGCATGGGTCAGGGACATAAAGAAGCCGTTGTCGAAGGGCTGGCCTTTTTCGAGGTAATCCAGTTCGGCGTACACACGGGTGACGGGGCCGAACAACAAGAGCGCCTGATCCACCAGATGACTGCCCAGATCGCGCAGAAAACCGCCGCCGCTGCCGTTGTTCACCGACTGTGGCGAATAGCGCTCGATCCGCGATTCGAAACGGGTGACCCGACCCAGCGCACCGGACTCGATGAGTTTGCGCACGGTGAGAAAGTCCGAGTCCCAGCGCCGGTTCTGGTAGACGCTCAGTTGCACGCCCTGACGCTCGGCCATGGTGATCAGGGTTTGCGCTTGTTGCGCATCAGCAGCGAACGGCTTGTCGCTGACCACCGCCACTTCGTGTTCGATGGCGTCGAGTACCAGCGCCGGGCGACCTTTGAGCGGCGTGGAAATCACCAGCACATCGACCCCGGCTTCGACCAGTTGGCCGATGCTGTCGAAGGCCGGCACACCGGGATGTTCCGTGGCCAGCAGTTGTCGGCGCTCGGCGGAACGGGTGACCACGCCTACAAAGCTCGCCGCCGGCAAACTGCTGATCAGCGGAGCATGGAAAAACCGGCCGCCATGGCCGTAACCGACAAGTCCGATACGCATCAATCAACTCCTTCTTATGATCGTTCCCACGCTCTGCGTGGGAACGCCGCCATGGACGCTCTGCGTCCGCTTTGTGACGCGGAGCGTCACGGGATGCATTCCCACGCGGAGCGTGGGAACGATCGGCTACAGGGTTATTGGCAGAGTTCGCGAGTCACACGTTCGAGCATCATGCGATTGGACTCGTCCGGCCGGTCTTCCCAGGCGAATACCGAGACGGTAGCGATGCCATCGAACTTGATCTCGCGCAGGGTGCTGAAAAACGCTTCCCAGTCGACCTCGCCCTGGCCGATGTCCAGATGCTGGTGCACGGTGGCGGTGACGCCCGGCGGGTTGACGATGTAGCGCAAGCCCGAGGAAGCCTTGTGGTTGTAGGTGTCGGCGATGATCAGGTGGCTCAGTTTCGAGCCGGCGTACTTGAGCATCGAGGCGATATCACCGACGCCGTCGTCATAGAAAAACGTGTGCGGCGCGGCGTAGAGGTAGTTGATCCAGTCCCGGTCCAGACCGCGAATGATGTCTACCGACTCATTGTTGCGCTCGCAGAAATCATAAGGGTGGGCCTGGATATCGAGCTTGATGCCTTCGCGCTCGAACTCGGGGATCAGTTCGTCCATGGAGCGCATGAACTGGTTTTCGCACACCAGCGGGTTGTCCGACTGGCCGGTGAACTCGGTGTTGACCAGTTCGCAGTCCATCTCCACGGCAATCTGGATCGCGCGCTTCCAGTTACGCACGGCGGCCACACGCAAACCTTCATCAGCGGCAGCCCAGTGGTACATCGGTAATAAGGAAGAGAGTTTGACCCCGGTGTCGCTCAGGGCTTTGCGAAATTCCTTGATCCGCGCCTTATCAACCCGTGGGGCTTTATAGAACGGCAAGAAGTCTTCCCGGGGCGACAGCTCGATGTGTTCGTAACCGAGCTCGGCAACCTTGTCGACCATCTTGCCCAGGGACAGGTTGCGGTACATGTAGGGATCAAGTGCGATACGCATGTTTTTTTGTTCTCCATCACCTTACGCTGATCGTTCCCACGCTCTGCGTGGGAACGCCGCCATGGACGCTCTGCGTCCGTTTTGTGACGCGGAGCGTCACGGGATGCATTCCCACGCAGAGCGTGGGAACGATCAGTTACAGGGGATTTGGGGTTAGCCGTAGAAATGGGGGCGGTCTGGCAGGCCGACTTTTACGATCTGGCCGCTGCTCTGCGCTTCGATGCAGGCATCCGCCGCCACCGCTGCCGCGAAACCATCCCACGCCGATGGCCCGCCGACCTGCCCGGCCCGTACGCCATCGATGAACGCCTGCAACTCGACGTCGTACGCGGCGATGAACCGGTCCTTCCAGTCCATCAAAATTGCATTGGACAGCTTCGCCCCACTGCGCAATTGAACCTGCGACGGCTCCGGCAGTTTGGCGATGCCGGTCTCCCCCACCACTTCGCACTGGATGTCGTAGCCGTACTGGCAATTGACGAACACTTCCACATCGATGCGCGTGCCCTTGGCGGTTTCCAGCAGCACGATCTGCGGGTCTTTCAAATGGGCGTGGGCCTTGCTGGTCTTGCGCGGGAACACCACTTGCACCGACACATAATCGTCGTCGAGCAACCAACGCAACACGTCCAGCTCATGGATCAGCGTGTCGGTGATCGCCATGTCGGTCTTGTAGTTTTCACCTACGGTCGGGTTGCGGTGGGCGCAATGCAGCATCAACGGTTCGCCGATCTGGCCACTGTCGATCACTGCTTTCAACGCCCGATACCCTTCATCGTACGGGCGCATGAAACCGACCTGCACCAGCCGCTTGCCGTGGGCCACTTCGGCCTCGACGATCTTGCGGCAGCCTTCGGCAGTGACCGCCAGCGGTTTCTCGCAGAACACCGGTTTGCCGGCGGCAATCGCTGCCAGTACAAATTCTTCGTGGCTCGGGCCCCAGGAAGTCACGAGGATCGCGTCGACTTCCGGTGCCTTGATCAGCGCATGACCGTCGGGATAGACCTCGGCAGTCAGTTTCAGATCGGAAACGACCTTGGCCGCTTGCTGCAAATTGATGTCGGTGACCGCGACGACCTGGCTGTTGAGCAAGGTCTGGCTGCAACGACGGATGTGGTCCTGGCCGATGGCCCCGGTGCCGATAACGCCGATCCGCAACGAATTGGAAAGCAAAGACATATAAACACTCCTGTTTGTTCGTTTCAGGGCAATCAGTATTGACGGGCCTTGGCCAGTCGTTCGTTGAGGGTCTTGGCCACCGCATCGGTGCGGGCGCTGGTGGAGACTTGCGCCACGCCGACCCGCCACCACGACAGGTATTTGTGAATCATCGTCTTGGGCAAAACCTTGATATCGATCAGCGTCGACACCGTCTGCAACCGCGCATCCGCCAGGGCGTCTTGTAGTTGCTCGACCGTGTTCACTTTGTATGTCTTGCAGCCATAAGCCGCCGCGCTCATGGCGAAATCCACCGGCACGAAACCGCCATCGAGCTTGCCGGTTTCCGGATTGCGGAAACGGAACTCGGTGCCGAAGCTGTCCATGCCGTGTTCCATTTGCAGGTTGTTGATGCAGCCGAAGGTCATGTTGTCCAGCAGCACCACGTTGATCTTGCGCCGCTCCTGGATCGAGGTCGCCAGCTCCGAGTGCAGCATCATGTAGGAGCCGTCGCCCACCAGTGCATAAACCTCACGCTCAGGCTCGGCGAGCTTCACGCCCAGTGCGGCGTTCACCTCGTAACCCATGCACGAATAACCGTACTCGACGTGGTAGGTGTTCACGCCCTTGCTGCGCCAGCTGCGCTGCAGGTCACCGGGCAAACTGCCAGCGGCGGCGACGATCACGGCGTCATCGGCCAGGGTTTCATTGAGCACGCCGAGCACCCGGCTCTGGGTCAGGCAGGAACCGGTCAGCTCGATGAATTCGCGCAGCACCGCCGGGTCCAGGTGGTCGTTGATTTCCGGGACGAAATCTTTGGCCTGGTATTCGACCTGATAAATGCGATCGACTTCCTCATCCAGTTGCGTCTTGGCCTGACGGGGCTGATCGCCCCAGCTCGAGCGGTAATCACCCAGTACTTCGGCCAGTGCCTGCAGACCGGTTTTGGCGTCCGCCAGCAGTTGCACGCCGTCGAGCTTCAGGGCATCGCAAGGGCTGATATTGAGGTTGAGAAATTGCACGTCCGGGTGCTTGAACAAGGATTTCGAAGCGGTGGTGAAATCGCTGTAGCGAGTGCCGACACCGATGATCAAATCAGCGTCCTTGGCCAGCAGGTTCGCCGCCAGGCAACCGGTTTCGCCGATCCCGCCGACGTTCAGCGGATGGCTGGACACCACCGCGCTCTTGCCGGCCTGGGTTTCGGCAAAGGGAATATCGAAGCGCTCGGCGAACGCCTGTAACGCTGCATTGGCGCCGGAGTATTTGACCCCACCGCCGCAAATGATCAGCGGCTTGTGCTTGCCTTTGAACAATGCCACGGCATCGCCCAGCATCGCTTCGGTGGCCGGGCGGCGTTCGATGCGGTGTACGCGTTTTTGCAGGAAGTAATCGGGATAGTCGTACGCCTCGGCCTGCACGTCTTGCGGCAAGGCCAGGGTCACCGCGCCGGTTTCGGCGGGGTCGGTGAGCACGCGCATGGCGTGGATCGCCGCGGTCATTAGTTGCTCGGGACGGTTGATCCGGTCCCAGTATTTGCTCACGGCCTTGAAGGCATCGTTGGTGCTGATGCTCAGATCGTGGAACTGTTCGATCTGTTGCAGCACCGGGTCCGGTTGGCGACACGCATAAACGTCACCGGGCAACAGCAGCAAAGGGATGCGGTTGGCAGTGGCCGTCGCGGCAGCGGTCAGCATGTTCGCCGCCCCCGGCCCTACGGATGAAGAGCAGGCGTAGATCTTGCGCCGCAGGTGTTGCTTGGCAAAACCGATGGCGGCGTGGGCCATGCCTTGCTCGTTACGGCCCTGATGGACGATCAGGTCGCCGCTGTCCTGTTCCAGGGCTTGCCCCAGGCCCAGCACATTGCCGTGGCCGAAAATGGTAAAGATCCCGGCGACGAATTTGCTCTGGACCCCATCGACCTCGATGTACTGGTTATCGAGGAATTTCACCAGGGCCTGGGCCATGGTCAGTCTTGTTGTGGTCATGCTTGCACCTTTTCTGTATGCAAATCCGATCAATGTGGGAGCGGGGGGGGGGGGGGGGGGGGGGGGGGGGGGGGGGGGGGGGGGGGGGGGGGGGGGGGGGGGGGGG
>NZ_JBXAOA010000072.1:0-15349 GCF_058802325.1 Pseudomonas sp. GW822-FHT02E03
CCCCCCCCCCCCCCCCCCCCCCCCCCCCCCCCCCCCCCCCCCCCCCCCCCCCCCCCCCCCCCCCCCGCTCCCACATTCGATCTCTGTCAGCCATACGATCTATACCCGACCAAAACCATCTGCCTTTCTTGATCGCCATCAAGCAGGTTTCAACCCTTCGCTTTCTATCATGGGCACGCCAAGCAAAGAGGAAGCGACCATGTCAGAGACCTTCACCAAAGGCATGGCCAGGAATATCTACTTTGGGGGAAGCATCTTCTTCTTCCTGATATTCCTGGCCTTGACCTATCACACGGAACAGACCTTTCCAGTGCGCAGCAATGAAGCGCAGTTAACCGAATCAGTGATCCGCGGCAAGACGGTCTGGGAGCAAAACAACTGCATCGGCTGCCACACGCTGCTGGGCGAGGGCGCCTACTTTGCGCCTGAGCTGGGCAACGTGTTCCAGCGGCGCGGCGGGGAAGCGGGCTTCAAACCCTTTCTACATGCCTGGATGAAAATGCAGCCGCTAGGCGTACCGGGCCGGCGCGCGATGCCGCAGTTCAAGTTGAGCGAGCAAGAGGTGGATGACATCGCCGAGTTCCTCAAATGGAGCTCGAACATCAACACCAATAACTGGCCGCCAAACAAGGAGGGCTAAGAGATGAGCATGGCTAATCCGCATCTGAAATTCGCCTCGCAAGCCGTGGCCAAACCGTACTTCGTGTTCGCCCTGATGCTGTTTCTCGGTCAGGTGCTGTTCGGTTTGATCATGGGTGTGCAATACGTGGTGGGGGACTTTCTGTTCCCGATCATTCCCTTCAACGTGGCGCGGATGGTGCACACCAACTTGCTGATCGTCTGGCTGCTGTTCGGCTTCATGGGCGCTGCCTACTACCTGATTCCGGAAGAGGCCGACCGCGAACTGCACAGTCCGAAGCTGGCGATCATCCTGTTCTGGGTATTCGCCGCCGCGGGCGTGCTGACGATCCTCGGCTATCTGCTGGTGCCTTATGCAGGCCTGGCCAAACTGACCCACAACGAGTTGCTGCCGACCATGGGCCGGGAATTCCTGGAGCAGCCGACCATCACCAAGATGGGCATTGTGGTGGTGTGCCTGGGCTTTCTCTACAACATCGGCATGACCCTGCTCAAAGGTCGCAAGACCACCGTCAGCATGGTGATGATGACCGGGCTGATCGGCCTTGCGGTGTTCTTCCTGTTCTCCTTCTACAACCCAGGCAACCTGGCCCGCGACAAGTTCTACTGGTGGTGGGTGGTGCATCTTTGGGTGGAAGGTGTGTGGGAACTGATCATGGGTTCGATGCTCGCTTTTGTCCTGATCAAAATCACCGGTGTCGACCGGGAAGTCGTGGAAAAATGGCTGTACGTGATCATCGCCATGGCGCTGATTACCGGGATCATCGGCACCGGTCACCACTTCTTCTGGATCGGTGCGCCTGAGGTCTGGTTGTGGGTCGGCTCGATCTTCTCGGCACTCGAACCGCTACCGTTCCTGGCCATGGTGATCTTCGCCTTCAGCATGGTGAAGAACCGTCGCCGGCAACACCCGAACCGCGCCGCCACACTGTGGGCCAAGGGCACTACGGTCACCGCGTTCTTCGGTGCGGGCGTCTGGGGTTTTCTGCACACCCTGGCACCGGTCAACTTCTACACCCACGGTTCGCAACTGACGGCGGCTCACGGTCACCTGGCCTTCTACGGTGCTTACGCGATGATCGTGATGACCTTGATCAGCTACGCCATGCCGCGTTTGCGCGGGCTGGGTGAAGCGGCTGACGAGCGTTCGCAGACCTTGGAGATCTGGGGCTTCTGGTTGATGACCCTGTCGATGGTGATGATCACGCTGTTCCTGACCGCTGCCGGTGTCGTCCAGGTTTACCTGCAACGCTGGCAGGCCGACGGGATTGCGTTGCCATTCATGGCCACGGTCGAACATCTGCAGGTGCTGTTCTGGGCGCGGCTGGGCGCCGGTCTCGGCTTCTTCGCAGGCTTGCTCTGTTACCTGCTTAGCTTCAAGCAACGGAGCCGCGCCGCCTTGCGCGCCCCGGCTGCGGTTGTACCTTCATGAGCGAGTGCAACAGCTAGAAAAGGTCGGCCCGGCTGATACAGCGGGCCGTTTTTTTGGTTTCCAGCAAGGGCAAGCATCATGGCGTTTACCGTCGAACTGGAAGAGTGGGTAGGCAGTGTCTGGCATCGTTTCATCACCCGGCGTGCCAGCCCGGACTTCCCTGAAGCACGGGTTGAACTGGCCAGTCAGCAACGCCCGCTGGCGCTGTTGTTTCGTGCCATGGGCGGTGCCAATGGCATCGGTGTGGAAGCGGCCAGCGACCGCGATCTGCTGCTGCGCCGAAACGTGTTGCAGCAGATCGCCGGCACCTGCAAACAAGTGCCGTTGGCGTGGTGTGACGCGAGTAATTTGCGGCTGCCATCGAGCCTGGCGGTGTTTCCTGAAGTCGCCCTGAACGAGGAACTCTATCGGTGGCTCGCGTTGCTGGCGGCACAAGCCGGGCATATGCGGCACTGGGGGCGGGACAATCAACGCTGGACGCAACAGCTGTTGCAACGCTATCCCGCGCTGCGTGCTCGTTACAAACGACTGGTCGATGCCCATCTGCAATTGCGCCCCGATCCGGCCTCGTTGAACGCCAGCGAAGCGGCACTGGAACGGGCGCTATGCCAGGCGCTGCGCGAACCCGGCAGTGTCGAGCATTTCCCTCGCAGCGAACGGGCCGCGTGGCCGCTGCCGCTGTGGTTGTACCCGCCACAAAACCTCGCCAGCCCGCAGGCTGCCGATCTGGGAGACGAGTCGGAAGAGTCGCTGACGACCCCGTCCGGTGAACAGAAAGGCGCAAGCAAACGCGCCAAGCGGATCGATGAAGGTAGTCGCGACGGTGGGTTGTTGATCGTGCGTCTGGAGAACCTGTTCAGCTGGACCGAGCACGTGGACCTGGATCGCTGGTCGGACGACAGCGAAGACCCGGACGCAGCCCGAGTCGCCGACGACCTGGATGAATTGACCCTGTCGCGCACCCGTCTGCGCAAGGGCGGCGGTCTGAAGCTGCACCTGGATTTGCCACCGGCCGATGTCGACGATATTCCCCTCGGCGAGGGCATCAAGCTGCCGGAGTGGGACTACCGCAAACAACAAATGCAGGACAGCTTTGTCAATCTGCAAATGATGGTGCCCCGCGACTGTGAGGCGCAGCCATTACCGCCACGGCTGAAGGCCTCGGCGCACCGTCTGCGCCGCCAGTTCGAGCACCTGCGCAACGACCGCCAATGGTTACGCCAGCAACCTCAAGGGTCTGAACTGGACATGCAGGCCTGGCTGGATTTTCACGTCGAGCGCGAGCATGGCCAGTGTGCCGAACGCGGTCTGTTCATGGAGCAACGGCAGACCCGCCGCGACCTGGCGTGCCTGTTGCTGGCCGATGTGTCGATGTCCACCGATGCCCACCTGAACGATGAGCATCGAGTGATTGATGTAATCCGCGACAGCCTGTTGCTGTTCGGCGAAACCTTGTCGGTGTTGGGCGATGATTTCGCCCTGTACGGGTTCTCCTCGCTGCGCCGTCAGCAAGTGCGCATGCAGGAACTCAAGGCGTTCACCCAGCGTTATGACGACACCACCCGAGGTCGCATTCAAGGGCTCAAGCCGGGGTATTACACGCGCATGGGCGCCGCCATTCGCCAGGCCACGCAACTATTGGGCACGAGCAAGCGGCGCAGCAAACTGTTGCTGCTGCTTACGGATGGCAAACCGAATGATCTGGATCTGTATGAAGGGCGCTACGGTGTTGAAGACACCCGCGAGGCGGTGCTGGAAGCGCGGCGTCAGGGGCTGACGCCGTTCTGTATCACGATCGATCGCGAGGCCGGGGATTACCTGCCGTACATGTTCGGCGCCAATGGCTACACCTTGATCCGTCAGCCTGAGCAGTTACCGCTGCGCTTGCCGCAGTTGTATCGTCAGCTGACTCAACCGTAATGTCCTTGACCACCTGCGTCCTTGTAGCAGCTGGCGCAGCCTGCGTTCGGCTGCGAAGCAGTCGTAAAACCATTCACTGCGGTGTTTCAGTAGTACCGTGGGCTCAGGATTACGACTGCTTCGCAGCCGAACGCAGCCTTCGGCAGCTGCTACAGGGACGCAGGCTGCGCCAGCTGCAGGGGATATGTGCGGTCTTCAGCTGCGTGGCAGCCAGAAAAACATCGTCACGCAGAAGATCGTCAGGCCAACGCAGAACCACATGAATCGGCGCTGCCGACGTTCTCCGGCGCGTTCAGCCAGTGCCGGCAGGGGCATGCCGCATTGGCGGCACTCGATCTTTTGTGGTGGGTTGGCGTGTTGGCAATACAGGCAGACGGGCATGGCGCTCACTCGAACTGTTCCAGGCGCAGACGATCAAGAATGGCAATCTGACGGCCGTCCTGAGTGATGATGTTTTCATCGATCAAGCGGCGAATGATCCGCGAAAAGGTTTCCGGCTGGATCGACAGATGCCCGGCAATCAGTTGCTTGGCCATCGGCAGCTCGAATTGGCTGTCAACGGTTTGCTGGCGTACCAGTTGCGTCAGCAGATAACGCACGACCCGGTGGGTGGCGTTTTTCAGTGACAGGGTTTCGATTTCGTTGACCCGTTGATGCAAGCGAACGCAGAGCTTGCCCAGCAGTGCAAAGGTCAGCCGACTGTTGCTCTGCAGCAGGCGCATGTAGGTGCTGTTGGATAACCGGTAGAGCTGGGTGGGGCAGATCGCTTCGGCCGAGGCCACGTAGTTCGGGGTGTCCATCAGCATCATCGCCTCGGCGAAAGTTTGCCGATCGCTGATGACCTCAAACACTTTCTCCTGCCCATCGGGTGTCAGCCGGTAGATTTTCACCGCGCCGGCAATGATGAAATAGAACGAATCGGCCGGCTCACCTTGACGGAACAACGGCTCGCCTTTGTCGATGCTCAGCAAGTGGCTGGTACTCATCAGTTCATCCAGCTGTTCTTCGTTCAACGGCTCGAACAAGTGATGACTGCGCAGAATCTGGTGATGGACGCGATGAAGCACCATGAGAATTCATCCTGAAGACAGAGAAGGGGGGATCAGGTCAGACGAGACCTAGAGAAACGCCGCTGGCCAAGGCCAGGATTGAGGTCAACACAACAAACCAGGCCAGTGGCTGGATGACTTTTTTCATGACGACTCCGGTAATCGAAAGGGATCCAGGATTTCTAAAAGGTTGCCCATGCAGAGCAAGACGCGGGCCAGGCGTGGAGGGCCTTGTTTATGGGGGTTCTCAAGCATGAGGGTAAAAAAGACTATGCTCTTTAGGGTTTAAACAACCCTAAAATGGTCATTTTTACCCTGGTCGGGAGCACCTTGTGGCGAGGGAGCTTGCTCCCGCTGGAGTGCGAAGCACTCCCAACACCGGCCATCGCAATTCTTCAGATACAACGCATCAGCCGGTTTACGGCTGCTGCGCACTCGAGCGGGAGCAAGCTTCCTCGCCACAAAGGACGCGCGCTCGGCATCGGGGCACGCCACTTGCACACTTGATCTGCGACAAAGGCAATGAATCGGTAATACCCGATGATTGTCCCTGGATTTACCTCGGCGCGAGCGGGTTGGCGCCAGGTCAGCAAACAGGTAGAGGAGTGGCTTTATGCAAGTGCTTGACCGCCGTAAAGCGATGGCCATCGCGCCGCTGTTACGGCTGGCCTTTCGGCCGTTTTTCCTCGCTGGCTGCCTGTTGGCGGTGCTGGCCATTCCGCTGTGGCTGGCGGCTTTTAGTGGTTCGATGTCCGACTGGCAGCCGGCAGGCGGTTGGCTGGGCTGGCATCGGCATGAATTGCTGTTCGGGTTCGGCTTGGCGATTATCGCGGGCTTTTTGCTGACGGCCGTGCAGACCTGGACCGGTCGCCCCGGCCTCAGCGGCAAGCCGTTGGGCGCTCTGGCGTTGCTGTGGTTATTGGCGCGAGTGGCCTGGTTGGCCAATGTGCCGTGGCCGTTGCTCGCGGTGCTGGAAATGGCGTTCCCGTTGGCGCTGGTGGTGCTCATGGGCTTCACCCTGTGGAAGGTGCGGCAGAAACGTAATTACCCGATTGTGGTGGTTCTGCTGTTGTTGGCCGTGGCCGACGGGTTGTCTTTGTACGGCCTGGTCGAGGGGCATGAAGGCTGGCAGCGCCAGGGTGTGCTGACCGGCATTTGGCTGGTGGCGGCGATGATGGGGTTGATTGGCGGGCGGGTGATTCCGTTCTTCACCCAGCGTGGACTTGGTCGGGTGGAAGGCGTTGCAGCCTGGCCCTGGCTGGATCGATTGCTGTTGGTGGGCTCGCCGCTGGTGGCGTTGTTATATGCCGCAGGACCTGCGCTCAATCCCAATGTCTGGGTGGGCCTGCTGTTCGCGGTGCTGGCGGCGGGACATCTGGTGCGCCTGGTGCGCTGGCATGACCGGGCACTCTGGCACGTACCGTTGCTGTGGTCGCTGCACCTGGCTTATGGCTGGTTGGCGGTGGCTTGTCTCGGGATGGCGCTGTGGCATTTCGGCGCGCCGATTAACCCGAGTCTGGCGGTGCATTGCCTGACGATCGGGGCCATGGGCGGCCTGGTGCTGGCGATGATCGCGCGGGTCAGCCTTGGGCATACCGGCCGTGCGCTGGAGCCGCCGTCGGGGATGACCCTGGCGTTCATCTTGCTCAATCTGGCGTGCCTGAGCCGGGTCGTGTTGATCGAGTTCTTTCCCTTGCCGGCATTGTGGTTGGCTGGTCTGTGCTGGGCGCTGGCGTTTGCGCTGTATGCCTGGCGCTATGGGCCGATGCTGCTGCGGGCCCGGGTGGACGGTCATCCGGGATGAGCACGCGAACTGACAGAGGCTGGCGCTGATGTATCCCTTTTTGCTGGTCACGCATTTGCTGGCAGCGATTGCCTTCATCGGCACGCTGTTTTTCGAGGTGGTCATCTGGCATCGCGCGCGCCAGCAGTTGGCGGACGTATCGCAAGTGACGGCGGATCAGGCGATTGCCGTGCGTTCGCGCAAGGTGCTGCATGGCGTGGTGTTGCTGTTGTATGGCGCCGGCATCGGCCTGGCGTGGCAGTACCGGGGCGCATTGGGTCAGCCGCTGGCCAGCAGTTTTGGCCTGTTGCTGAGCCTCAAGATCCTGCTGGCCCTGAGCATCATCGGCCATTACTTGCTGCTGGCCTATTGGCTGACCCATGCGCGCCTGACCACGACTCGCGCCAGCTGGATTCGCCGCAGCATCCTCGGGCACATGGTGTTGATCGTGATCCTGGCCAAGGCGATGTTCTATTGGCACGGTTGATTACAAGCAGTCCAGGATAAACAAAACCCGCGTCAACCGATGGGCTGACGCGGGTTGGGTGTGACTGGCGATCGATCAATGACGAGGGTTCAGGGCATTGATGAACAGCACGTTGTTTTCCAGATGGATGTGTTGCATCAGGTCATCCTTGAATTCCAGCAGCCCGCGATAGAGGGCGCGCCAGGTGTTACAGGCATCGGCAGGCGGGATGATGTGATTGGTCAGGGCGAGCATTTTCTCCAGTGCTTCACCATGTTGATCATGTTCGAAGCGCAGCACCTGGATCGGCGGAGCCGCTTGAGCACCGATGCCCTGTTGCAGCATCGGGAACAGCACCTGTTCTTCCTTGAGCATGTGGCCTTCGAGTTCTTGCTGCATGTCGGTCAGGAGATCGGCCAGGCCGTTGGGGCAGCTGCTGCGCGCGCCATGGACCTGCTCGACGCGACGAGCCAGGCGGATCAGTTCCGGCAGTTGCTCGCGGTGGCGGGCGTGGTAGCGCGCCAGAAGGTGGGCGATCAACAGTTCCAAAGGTTCGTTGCGCCAGTCGTGCTGGGTTTCGCCGGCGTCTTGCAGAATGTTCAGTGCGTCGGCAATGAGGACCGGATCGAGGTTTTTGCCAAGGGCCGCTTCACGCAAGCTTTTATGCCCGCCGCAACAGAAGTCCAGTTTGAAGGTATGGAAGATCCGGGTGGCACCGGGAATGTCGCAGGCCAGTTGGCCGAGGCTTTGTTCCAATAGGGTCTGGCTCATCAGGGTTCCTTGTTTGGGTTTCAACGGTTCCCCAGGCTCATTGCATCCGGCATGCCATGTTTAAATGATTGAAAAACATGGATTTATTTTTAGTCGTGGTGATAGACACCCTGACGCTTCAGGGTGAATCCAACCATAGAGGGTGATTACTACCATGCTGCGAGAAAGCCTGGCAGCCGACCTGATCGTCGAGTTGCCCAATGCCGTGCGGTTGCAACGATTGGTCCAGACCCTGCGCGAATACTTCAACAGTGGCGCCGTGGGCTTGCTGCGTCTGGATGACGACAGCCTCAGGCCGGTGGCGACGGTGGGGCTGGTTCATGAAGCGCTGGGGCGCCGGTTCGTCATCGCCCAGCATCCCCGGTTGGCGGCAATCATGGCGTCGCGCGAGCCGACCTGGTTCGAACCCGACAGTCGCCTGCCAGACCCCTATGACGGCTTGCTCGACAACCACGTCGGCGAACCGCTGCCGGTGCATGACTGCATGGGCGTGAGCCTGTATGTCGAGGGGCGGATCTGGGGCGCGATCACCCTCGATGCGCTGCACGCCGGGACCTTCGACAGCCGCGCGCGGGAAGAGCTCAAACGCTGCACCTTGCAGATCGAAGCCGCCGTGCGGGTCACCCGGCTCGAGCAGGAAAACCGCAGCTTGCGCCTGTCCCGCAGCGATCCCCAGGATTTGCGAATGCCGGTCGAGGAGGGCGAGATCCTCGGGCAGAGTGAGGTGTTGCATCAGTTGCTCAATGAGCTGGATGTACTGGCCGACTCCGATCTGCCGGTATTGCTGTTGGGCGAGACCGGCGTCGGCAAAGAGCTGTTCGCCCGGCGCTTGCATCGCCTTTCAAGGCGCCATCACAAACCGCTGATACACGTTAACTGCGCCGCTTTGCCGGAGTCGCTGGCAGAGAGTGAGTTGTTCGGGCATGTCAAAGGCGCCTTTTCCGGCGCCACCAGTGACCGTGCCGGACGCTTCGATGCTGCCAACGGTGGCACGCTGTTTCTCGATGAAGTCGGGGAGTTGCCCTTGAGCGTGCAAGCGAAGTTATTGCGCACCCTGCAGAACGGCGAGATCCAGCGCCTCGGTGCCGACAAGCCGCTGCACGTCGATGTGCGCATCATCGCGGCCACCAACCGGCATCTGCCGGACAGCATCCGCGACGGCTTTTTTCGTGCCGATCTGTATCACCGGCTCTCGGTGTACCCGGTGCCGATTCCGCCCCTGCGCGAGCGCGGTAACGATGTGTTGATGCTGGCCGGGCATTTCCTTGAACTCAATCGGGCGCGGCTCGGCCTGCGTGGTTTGCGCCTGTCACCGGCGGCCGAACGCGTGCTGCTGCTTTATACCTGGCCGGGCAATGTGCGCGAACTGGAACACGTGATCAGTCGGGCCGCGTTGAAGCAGCTCAGTCGCGGTACGAGTCGCGCATTGATCATGACGCTGGAGCCTGAGATTCTCGATCTCGACAGCGCAATGGCGGCATCGGGGACGGTGGTCGAGCCATCCCCGGACGTTACGGCTGATTTGCCGTTCCAGCCCTTGGGCGAAGCCGTCGACGATTACCAGCGCAAGAAAATCCTCCAGGCCCTGAGCCTGTCCGGGGAAAACTGGGCCAGCGCCGCGCGAATCCTCGAAGTCGACCCCAGCAACCTGCACAAACTGGCACGGCGTCTGGGTCTCAAGTAGGCGACAGTGTTGATGGCGGTCAAGGTGGCTTTGCGCAGTGCCTCGCACACTGCGTAAAACCTTCCGGAGATCACCGTCATGCCGCTTTCCCTGGCTCAGATGCGCCGTAACTACACCCTTAATGGCCTGCAAGATGAGGCTGCGCTGGCCGATCCGCTGGCGATGTTCCGGCAATGGCTGCAACAGGCCCGCGACACCGAGTGCGCGCCCGTCGAGGCCAATAGCATGGTGCTGGCGACGGTCGACCCTGAAGGACGGCCGCACTGTCGGGTTCTGTTGCTCAAGGGCTTGAGCGATGAAGGTTTTACTTTTTTCGGTAATTACCAGAGTGACAAAGGTCAGCAACTGGCCGCCAATCCCTATGCCGCGATGACGTTTTTCTGGCCGGGACTGGAGCGTCAGGTGCGAATCGAAGGGCAGGTGTCCAGACTCGACCCGGCATTGTCGGATGCGTACTTCGATTCCCGTTCCATGGCCAGTCGCCTGGGGGCCTGGGCTTCACCGCAAAGCCGTCCGCTGGCCAGTCGTGCAGCGCTGGAATCCATGCTGGCTGAAACCATCAAACACTTCGTTGGCCAGACTGTGTCGCGCCCCGAGCATTGGGGCGGCTATTGCCTGCACCCTGAACGTCTGGAGTTCTGGCAGGGGCGGGCCGACCGCTTGCATGATCGTGTCGATTACCGGTTGCGCGATGGTGTATGGCAACGAAATCGACTGGCGCCTTGAACAGATCACGTAGCAATAAAGAACCATGTGGGAGCGAGCTTGCTCGCGATAGCGGTGGATCAGTCGACATCAATGTTGCCTGACAAACCGCTATCGCGAGCAAGCTCGCTCCCACAGGTTTTTGTGTGGCCTGCACATTCTCTTTATGTCCCTGTGGAGGTACCTCCTTGGAGGAATAGGCTCGCTCGCTATTCCGGTTCAGGCTTCGGGCCATACCCTCATCTACGGGAAGACCTGGATATGGCCCATCTGGCGCAACGCACGTTTGAACCCCTGAACATCGCCGTGCTGACCATCAGCGATACGCGCACCTTTGACACCGACACTTCTGGGCAGACCCTGACCGATTTGCTGCAAACAGCCGGGCATATGTTGATCGATCGCGATCTGGTCAAGGACGACATTTATCAGATCCGCGCCACCGTTTCCCGGTGGATCGCCGACCCCACGGTGCAAGTGGTGTTGATGACCGGCGGCACCGGTTTCACCGCTCGCGACAACACACCGCAAGCAGTCTTGCCATTGCTGGACAAGCATGTGGAAGGCTTCGGCGAACTGTTCCGCCAGGTGTCTCTGGAGGAAATCGGCATGTCCAGCCTGCAGTCCCGGGCACTGGCCGGCATGAGTAACGGCGTGCTGGTGTGCTGCGTTCCAGGCTCGCCGGGAGCCTGCCGGACTGCCTGGAACAAGATCCTGCTCGAACAACTGGACAGTCGCACCGGCCCATGCAATTTCGCCCCTCATTTGAAACCGCAAGCTCAACGGGTCATCGACGCCTGCGGGACACGCTCATGACCGGCCGGGTGTGCGACCTCGGCAATCTGATGCCGGTGGACGAGGCCATCAGCCGTCTGCTGGACCAGGCACCGCCGCCGCCTCTGGCGCAAATGGTGCGTCTGGATCAAGCCATGGGGCGGGTACTGGCGGCGGACATTCATTCCCCGGTGAACCTGCCGGCCTGGGACAACAGTGCCATGGACGGCTATGCCCTCAGGGCGGCTGACCTGCCCCAGGCGGGTGGCTGTTTATCGATTGGCGGGCGCATTGCGGCGGGGGATCAAGCATGCACGCCCTTGCTCGCGCAGCAGGCGGTGCAGATCTTTACCGGCGCGCCATTGCCGCCGGGCGCCGATACCGTCGTGCCGCAAGAGCGCTGTCGGGTCGAGGGCGAGCGCGTCTGGTTCCCGCCTGTATCCGTTGGCGACCATGTGCGCAAGGAGGGGGAGGAAGTTCGCCGAGGGGATCTGTTGCTCAAGGCCGGTAAACGCCTGCGCGCACAAGAACTGGGGTTGCTGGCCGGCGCGGGTATCGCGCGGGTCGAGGTCTATCGGCCGTTGCAGGTGTGCCTGCTCAGCAGCGGCAATGAACTGCGTGAGCCGGGCGATCCGTTGGCGCCGGGGCAGATTTACAACAGCAACCGGTATTGCCTCGCCGCGTTGTTGCGCGGCTGGGGCGTCGAAGTGCACGACTATGGCGTCATGGTCGATGAGTTGGCGGCCAGCCGGCATGCCTTGAGCCTGGCGTCTTCGGAATGTGACTTGCTGTTGAGTTCCGGTGGCGTGTCGGTGGGCGAGGAAGATCACCTCAAACAGGCGATCGAGGAACTGGGCAACGTGGATTTCTGGCGGCTGGCCATTCAGCCGGGTAAGCCACTGGCCTTTGGTGAAGTGGCCGGTAAACCCTGGATCGGCATGCCGGGAAATCCTTCGGCGGCGCTGATTACCGCGTTGGTGGTGGTGCGTCCGTTCCTGCTCAGGGCCCAAGGCGTGACTGACGTACTGCCGGTGCCGTTGGCCGTGCCAGCCGGTTTCGACTGGTTGCAGCGTAACAAGCGTCGGCAGTACCTGCGGGCCAGATTGACGCCCGGCGCCGACGGTCAGTTGAGCGTGGAACTGCACCCTCAGCAAAGCTCGGCCATGTTGACCGCCGCGTGCTGGGCCGATGGGCTGGCGGTGATCGAGTGCGAGCAGCAAGTGCTCAAGCACGACAACGTGATGTTCCTGTCCTTCGCCGACCTGATGCATTGATGGCAATTGATTGCCGTCAAGGCCGTGCCTGCCGGTCTCGCTAGACTGGCAGCGCCTTTTTCGATCGCCCCGGACCCTCGCGTCATGGGCATCAGGCGATGGCCCGGACGCGTTTTTTCATGAGGATTACCCATGCAACTGGTCTGCCCGGCAGGGAATCTGCCTGCGCTTAAAGCGGCGGTGCGCCAAGGCGCCGATGCCGTCTATGTCGGCTTTCGCGATGACACCAACGCCCGGCATTTCGCGGGGCTGAACATGGACGACAAACAGTTCGACGCCGCGGTCGCCCATATCCGTCAGCATCAACGCAAACTCTACGTCGCGGTCAACACGTACCCGCAGCCCAAGGGCTGGGAGCGCTGGCAGCGAGCGGTGGATCGTGCCGCCGATTTCGGCGTCGATGCCCTGATCGCCGCCGACCCCGGAGTGCTCAACTACGCCAGTCAGCGTCACCCGAAACTGGCGTTGCACCTGTCGGTCCAGGGATCGGCGACCCATGCCGCCGCGCTGGAGTTTTATGCGCAGCGCTACGGCATTCGGCGCGCGGTGCTGCCGCGGGTGTTGTCGTTGGCGCAAGTACGCCAGGTCGCCGCCAGCAGTCCGGTGCCCATCGAAGTGTTTGGTTTCGGCAGCTTATGCATCATGGCCGAAGGGCGTTGCCATCTGTCTTCCTACATCACTGGCGAGTCGCCGAACCTGTGCGGTGTCTGTTCGCCGGCCAAAGCGGTGCGCTGGAGCGAGGACGCCGAAGGCTTGAGCGCGCGCCTCAGCGAAGTGCTGATCGATCGCTACACCCCTGACGAACCGGCCGGTTACCCGACCTTGTGCAAGGGCCGATTCCTGGTCGGCGGCAAACGCTTTCATGCGCTGGAGGAGCCCACCAGCCTCGACACCCTGGACTTGCTGCCGGAACTGACGGCCATCGGCGTCGAAGCCGTGAAGATCGAGGGCCGCCAACGCAGCCCGGCCTATGTCGAACAAGTCACCCGCGTCTGGCGCGCAGCACTGGACGCCCATCGTGGCGCACCGGGCAGTTTTCGGGTCAAGGAGGAATGGCGTCAGGTGCTGGCCGGTTTGTCCGAAGGCAGCCAGACCACTCTGGGTGCTTATCATCGATCATGGCAATGAGGGATTCGACATGAAACTCAGCCTGGGACCGGTCCTGTTTTATTGGGACAAGGAACAACTCAGCCACTTTTACGCCGAGATGTCGGCCTTGCCCCTGGATGTGATTTACCTGGGGGAAACCGTGTGTTCGAAACGCCGGGCCTTTTCGCTGGATCAATGGCTGGGGTTGGGCCGTGAGTTGCAGGAATGCAGTCAGGCGCAGTTGGTGCTTTCCAGCCTGACGCTGATCGAAGCGGCGTCCGAACTCTCCAGCCTGCGCCGGTTGTGCGACAACGGCCAATTGCTGGTGGAAGCCAACGACATGGGCGCGGTGCAATTCCTGGCCGAGCGCAAGTTGCCGTTCGTGGGCGGCCCGGCCCTCAATCTGTACAACGGTCACTCATTGGCGCAATTACTCGACAGCGGCATGACCCGCTGGGTGCCGCCCGTGGAATGTTCGGCGGCGTTGATTGGTGATGTGATCGGGCAGGTGCGCGAACTGGGCCGTGCAGTGCCGGAAGTTGAAATCTTCGCTTATGGGCATTTGCCATTGGCCTATTCCGCCCGCTGCTTTACGGCTCGGGCGGAAAACCGGCCCAAGGACGACTGCCAGTTTTGTTGCATCAACTACCCCGATGGCTTGGCGCTGACCAGTCAGGAAGGGCAGGCGCTGTTCACCATCAACGGTATTCAAACGATGTCGGCCGAGGTGACCAATCTGCTGGCCGATTACTCCGGGCTGGTGGCCTGCGGTGCCGATCTGTTGCGCTTGAGTCCTCGTGCTCAAGGCATGACCGAGGTGATCGCGGCCTATCAGCGGGTTCGTCTGGGTGAGACTCCGCCGTTGTTCGTCGAAGGATGCAATGGTTACTGGCATGGCCAGGCCGGCATGCTGCGCGTCGAGGAGGTCGGCCTGTGTTGAATCGAAAAAAGTGGCTGTTGAAAGGTGCCGACCGGGTGTTACCGCTGGTGCGCCGAGTGCCTTTTGCCGTGCAGCGGCTGGCGTTGCAACAGGCGCTGAACCGCTGCCTCGCCGGGCCGGTGCGCGATGGCGAGTTTGAGGTTTTGCGTGGGCGTTGGTTGTGTTTGCGGATTCCGGATCTGGGGTTGTCCTGGTATCTGACGCTCAGTGGCGGAGGGTTGCGGATTGCCGAGCACGCCGTTGCGCATGTGACGATCAGTGGCAACTGGCGGGAGTTTTTACTGCTGGCGAGTCGTCAGGAAGATCCGGATACGCTGTTTTTTCGCCGGCGTTTGGTGATTGAGGGTGATACGGAGTTGGGGCTGGCGTTGAAGAACCTGATCGACAGTCTTGATCCTGATGTGTTGCCTGTTTGGGTGTGGCGCAATCTGGAGCGGGCGGGGAAGGGGTTGGCGGCGGGGTAATCGACGTCGTTCAATTGTGGGAGCTGGCTTGCCTGCGATGGCGGCCTGATAGCCGACCTGTATTTTGGTCGGAGTGCATATCCATTTCTGTTGTAACGGCGGCTTATGGTTCCGCCCTTACGGCGGGTTACTTTGAAAAGCGCAAAGTAACCAAACGCTTTCGCCCCTGACGTACGGTGGCTCGCCCAGGCTCGCCATGCCCTCGCTCCGGTCCTGCTCCGTGGGCCCGCCGCCATCGGCCATCCATGGCCGGGGGCGGCTACCGCGGCATCCTTGCCGCGGTGCCCACTGCGCAGAACCTGCGCTCGGCCTTCCGACGGGGCAGATCAAGATCAAAAGCCAAAGCCAAAGCCAAAGCC
>NZ_JBXAOA010000073.1:0-4845 GCF_058802325.1 Pseudomonas sp. GW822-FHT02E03
CGCGATCGGCCATCCATGGCCGTGCGCGGCTAACCCGGCATCCATGCCGGGTTGCCCACTGCGCAGAACCTGCACTCAGCCTTACGAGGGGGCGGTGCGTCAAGATCAACAGCTGCAGGCGAGCTAACGCTCGGCCTGACTGTAGGAGCTGTCGAGCGAAGCGAGGCTGCGATCTTTTGATGTTGGCGTCTGCTTCTGCTGTTGCTTTGGCCTTGGCTTTGGATCTGCCCGCCCCATTCCCAGAGGCCGAACGCAGGTATTGCGCAGGGGGCACCGCGGCAGGGATGCCGCGGTAGCCGCCCCGGGAGCAATGCCGGAGTTGAGGGCATGCCGAGCCTGGGCGAGGCAGTTAGTCACGACGATATGCGGGCACGGTACGCCAGGAAAGACTAAGAGCTCGCGGGCGGTAGACGCATCCGCACAGGCGATACGCAGATCCTGTGGGAGCGGGCTTGCCCGCGATGACGGCGGCAGATCCAACATTGATGTGGCAGACATGCCGCTATCGCGGGCAAGCCCGCTCCCACAGGGACCTGCGGTGCGGGTTAAATTGCGTACCTATGAAAAAAGCCCCCGCAACCGTGAGGTATCGGGGGCTTTTTCGTGAGCGCGGCTCAGATCACTCCTGAGCAGCCGTCTCCTTCACTTGACGCTTCTCGATAGCATCGACCAACCGCTGGGCCAAAGCCGGGTAGTTCTCGTCGAAATGATGGCCGCCAGGCAGTTTCATCGCTTCGCCCACGGCGGTTTTGTCGGTGCAGCCGCTCTCGTCGACTTCTTCTTCACCGTAGATGCACACCACTTTTGCAGGCGGTAGCTTGGCCATTTCCGGGCCGGTGGCGGCTTCTTTGCCGGCGTTGCCGAGCCAGCCTTCGACTTCGATTTCGAAGCTGCCGGTGCGGGCGAAGGCCAGCAGGATGATTGCGTCGACCCGCTGCTGCTCCGCTTCCGGCAGGCGGTTGTAGATGGCAGGCAGTACGTCGGCGCCGAATGAGTAGCCGGTCAGGATGAAGCGCTTGGTGCCCCATTTCTGCCGGTAGTGCTGCATCAGTTCGGTCAGGTCCAGCGCGCTTTGTTCCGGGCTCTTGTGTTGCCAGTAGTAGCGCAGGGTGTCGATGCCGACCACCGGGTAGCCGATCTTGGCCATTTCGCCGGCCACATCACGGTCCAGGTCGCGCCAGCCGCCGTCGCCGGAAAGGAACAGGGTGACGGTGTCCTTGGCCTGGCCGGCCGGGACTTCGACCACCGGGATCTGCAGGCCACCAGCAGCTTTATCGCCGCCAACGAGGATTTTGCGAAGTTCGTTGTTCAGCACTTGCGGCAGGTTGATGTCGTAGTCGCTGATGCTGGTTTCGGCGTTGGGCTGGTCACGCACGAAGCCGGCGCTGGTATCGTCCGGGTTATCGTTCCAGGCCACCAGCCAGTGACCGTGAGCGGCAATTTTTGGCAGCAGGTGCGTGCAGCCGGGTTTTTCCAGGGCCAGGTCAACCGAAATGGCCTGGGCCTTGTCGTCCTTCTGTTCGGCCAGCCAGCGCCACGCCAGCACGGCGCCAGGGCCGATGCCGCTGACCAGGGTTGCCGGGCCTTTGAGTTGCTTGAGGCCGGCTTGCAAGGCGCGACCTTGCTGGATGCAGTCCTTGGGCAGGATCACCTGGACGATCTGCGCCGAGCCGCTGCGGCTCAGGGTCAGCAATTGTTTGTCGCTGAGCTTCTGGTCTTCATTGACCGCCACCAGCACCTGGGCGCGCGGCGTGTTGCCGGGGATGACGCGGGTCATCGCGGCGCCATCGGCCGGCGTCAGCAGTTCGAGGGTCGGTTCTGGTGCCGGGCGTTTCAGGTACCAGTAACCGCCACCGACAATCAGGGCCAGCACTACCAGTGTGGCCAGTACGTACCGCAGGGAGCGTTGAATCATCAGCGTTTCACCAATCCAGTCAAGCCGCCTGCAATCAGGGCGGCAGTGTCGGCCAGGGCAACCAGCGGATCGAGTCCGGCGGGCACAGCCATATAACGGGGTTCCCAGTCGGGCTGGAACTTGTCTTTGAAGCGGCGCAAACCTTGGAAGTTGTACAGCTGCTCACCACGGCGGAATACCATCGAGCCCAAGCGCTGGGTCAGTGGTGCGCCGCGCCGGGGTTGCAACCCCGACAACGGCACCATGCCCAGGCTGAAGCGCGCGTATCCATGATTTTTATAATGTTGAATCAGGCCGACCATCATGAACTCCATGGTCAGCTTGGGGGCGTCGGGGTGCGCGCGCATCAGGTCGAGGCTGGCCAGATCATGGCCGTAGGTCTCGAGCAGGTTGGCGAACGCCACCGGGCGCCCTTCGAAACGAATCACCGCGACACGAAAGTGCTTGAGGTAATCATCACTGAAACGCCCGAGCGAGAAGCCTTTCTCGCGCACGTTCTTGCCGGTCAGCCAGGCGTCCGAAATAGCCTTGAGCTCATCCATTGGCGCTTGCCCCGGCTCATGGATTTCCAGCGATAGGCCGTCACGGGTGCCGCGGTTCCAGGTGTAGCGCAGGTCCTTCATCTCTTTGCCCTTGGCTTCGAGATCAAAGCGGTGCAGATCGACCCGGGCTTCTTCGCCGAGCTTGATCGCGGTCAGGCCGATGTCCATGTAATACGGCAGGTTCTCGGCGCGCACTTGATAGAACACAGGGCGGGCGTGGTGGATATCGCAGAGGTCGCGGAACTGCCAGATCATTTCCGCCCGTTGCTGGGTCGGGCCGATCGGGTCATACAACGCCACCAGGCTGCGGCCACGGCGGGCGTACATCAGAAACGCCTCGTCGTTGGGGTGAAACAGCAGCGCCTTGTCACCGGTCAGGGCCAGGCCGCCATCCGGTTGGGCCGAGGCCATGAGAATCTTTACCGCGCGGTCCAGCTCGTCGGGCGTTGGCAGATGGATCACCGGGCGCGCGGTGCGCAGCAGCCAGGTCAGGGACACCACCACTAGCAGGACCGCGGCGCCGAGCAGCGAGCGCAGGCCTCGCGGGGCATCGGCGTCGAGGGTGAACTGCCACCAGAGTTGATGGCTATAGGGAACGTCTTGATAGGCGAACAGCAGCAACCAGATCGATGCGCCGAGTACGCAGAGGCTGGCCACCAGATACAGCGGCGAAAACGGCACTTCGGTCAGGCGGCTGGGGCGATAGAACGAGCGCCGGAAAACCCCCAGCAAACTCGCCGTCAGGGTCATCAGGCAAGCCTCTTCCCAGTCGAACCCTTTAAGCAGAGAGAGCAGGGCGCCGACCAACAACAGAATGGTGGTCAGCATCCACGCGGCTGACAGGCGGCGACGCAGCCCCTGAGCCAGCAGCAGGCAGAGCACGCCCACCAGGCTGGCGCCGAAGTGCGAAGCGTCGACCAGTCGATGTGGTATCAGAAAACCGATGTGTTCAAGGCGGGTATCGATCTCCGGCGTCACGCCGGAAAACAGCAGCACCACGCCGGACAGGAACACCAGCACCGCCAGAATCGGTGCGGCCATGCCAGATGCAGCACGCAACGACTGGCGCGATTGAAACAGGCGCTGGCCTTCGTTGATCAGCAGCAGTACGCAAGCCACCAGCAGCGGCAACACCACGTAGATCAGGCGATAGAGCAGCAGGGCGGCGGCCAGTGGTGCGGCGCCGAGCTTGTCGGCGAAGGCGGCGAGTAAAATCGCTTCGAACACCCCGACACCACCCGGTACATGGCTGAGCACGCCAGCGGCCAGGGCCAATAGATAGACCAGCAGGAAGGCACCAAAGGGCGGTGCTTCCGGCAGTAACAGATAGAGCACGGTCGCGGCGGCGGCCACGTCCAGGGCGGTGATGACCAATTGCAGGAACGTCAGGCGGCGACCCGGCAGGCGCAAGGTGCGGCGACCGACCTTGACCAGCAAGTTGTCGGGATAAGGCTGTTCCGGCAAGCGACGGCGATAGATGCCGATGGCCAGTACTGTTGAGAGCAGCAGCACGGCCACTGCAATCGCACCCAGCAATGTCTCGGAGAAACCCAGGGCCACGGAAGCAGCGGACAGGTTGCTGAGGGTGGCGAGGGCGGCCAGGGGCGGCAGGGCGCAGCCGAGTGAGAGGCTGGCAAACAAAGTCATGTGCGCGACTTCCGACGCCCCCACACCATACCGTGCATATAAACGGTAGCGAACCGAGCCTCCCGACAACAGCGAAAGGCCGATGGCATTGCCAATGGCAAATGCGGTGAAGCCGCCCAATGCCAGTATTCGCGGCGCCAGCGTCACGCCGGCATAACGGCTGGCCGACCATTCGTAACCCAGCAGAATGATGAAGCCGATGACAGTCGCGGCGAGCGCGCCCAGCAAGGCCGGTTTCGGCACTTCCAGGATTGAGTCATGCAGCGCGTACAGATCGAGTTCGCTCAGCAGGTGACGACAGGCAATCAGCGCGATGGCGAACAAGAGCAAAGTGACTGCCAGACCGATGGGTTGGCGATATTTGCTGATTCGATCCAGCAAGCGCAGGCGCTCGGCTTTGATCGGTTGTGTCGCTGTGACGGTGTCTTGTGGATCAGACGAGTTGGCGCGCATCAATCACCTCTTGGATTGTGCGCGACAGGATGGAGGTATCCAGCCAAGTTACCAATCCCTGTGGAAAAAAATAATCACAAATATTAACGCCTCTCACCGGATGTGGGCGATGGCGCGTTATCAATCGTAGAGGGTTCTGCCTGTGGTTCAGCCTGGACTGAACTCACAGTCCGGCGATCCCGAACGGCTCACTGCACAGTGACAGATCATTGTTGCGAAAGGACTTTTTCAACAGATACAAAAAAGGCCACTCTTTCGAGTAGCCTTTTTTGATGTTTGGTTGCGGGA
>NZ_JBXAOA010000073.1:4942-12859 GCF_058802325.1 Pseudomonas sp. GW822-FHT02E03
GGAGCCGGATTTGAACCGACGACCTTCGGGTTATGAGCCCGACGAGCTACCAGACTGCTCCATCCCGCGTCTGTGTGGCGGCATTCTACAGGCGAACGCCGGAGTGTCAACCGTTAATCCCAGTATGGCTCAAATAAGTGTAAAACGACGGTGAACGGTCGCAGGGGAGACCTAAGTTTCGGAATCAGAACGATTTCTTGTTTCTGTGCCGAAAGGCATAGACCGCCGATTTTTATAAAACAGGCGCGCACAAAAAAGGCCACTCTTTCGAGTAGCCTTTTTTGATGTTTGGTTGCGGGAGCCGGATTTGAACCGACGACCTTCGGGTTATGAGCCCGACGAGCTACCAGACTGCTCCATCCCGCGTCTGTGTGTCGGCATTCTACAGAGGATCGCAGGGCTGTCAACCTTCAATCTCAGTAAAACCTGTTCCTATTCAAGCGCTTAGGTGAAAAGATCAATGGCTTGCCGGTCTGAAACGCAGGCGGGGCAAGGCTTGTGGCTCTATCGAGAGGGCTCTTTCGATTGAGAAAATAAATTCCTGTGTGCTTTTCCTACGGAGGAAAAAGAACATTCAGAGTACTGGTGCTATATACAGGTGTCAGTGAGATACTGCCGGTACGACTCACCAACACATCATTTCTTCGCCATGAACACCGCTTTTATATGACGCAGCGAAAAATCATCCACGTCGATTGTGACTGTTTCTACGCCGCCATCGAGATGCGTGACGACCCGCGCCTGGCCGGTAAGCCATTGGCGGTGGGCGGCTCGGCGGATCGGCGTGGGGTGATTGCCACCTGTAACTATGAAGCGCGGGCTTATGGCGTTCGCTCGGCCATGTCTTCCGGGCATGCCTTGAAACTCTGTCCGGACCTGACCATCGTCAAGCCGCGCATGGAGGCCTATAGAGAAGCATCGAAGGAAATTCATACGATCTTTCGCGATTACACCGACCTGATCGAACCGCTTTCCCTGGATGAGGCCTACCTCGACGTGTCGGACAGCGCGCATTTTGGCGGCAGCGCCACGCGAATCGCCCAGGACATTCGCCGCCGTGTCTCCAACCAGTTGCACATCACCGTGTCGGCCGGCGTGGCGCCGAACAAGTTTCTCGCCAAGATTGCCAGTGACTGGAAGAAGCCTAACGGCCTGTTCGTGATCACGCCGGATCAGGTGGAAGACTTCGTCAGTGGTTTGCCGGTGAGCAAGCTGCACGGTGTTGGCAAAGTGACCGCCGACAAACTCGGCAGGCTCGGCATCGTCGATTGCTCGCATTTGCGCGAGTGGGACAAGTTGGCGCTGGTGCGCGAATTCGGCAGCTTCGGCGAGCGGCTCTGGAGCCTCGCCCGTGGGATCGATGAGCGGTTGGTGCATAACGACAGTCGGCGGCAGTCGATCAGCGTCGAAAATACCTACGACACGGACCTGCCGGATCTGGTGAGTTGCCTGGATAAATTGCCCGAGTTGCTGGACTCCCTGAATGGCCGCATGGCAAGGATCGACAGCAGTTATCGGCCGGGAAAGCCGTTTGTCAAAGTGAAATTCCATGACTTTACCCAGACCACTTTGGAGCAGGCTGGGGCAGGGCGGGATCTGGGGAGTTATCAGTTGTTGCTGACCCAAGCCTTTAACCGTGGCGGGAAACCGGTGCGGTTGTTGGGGATTGGGGTGAGGCTGGAGGATTTGCGGGGCGGGTTTGAGCAGATGGAGTTGTTTGAGCGGTAGGGGCGGGGTTTTGGTGCGGTGGTAAATGTAATGACGCCTTCGCGAGCAAGCCCGCTCCCACATTGGTTTTATGGTGTTCACAAAACCAATGTGGGAGCGGGCTTGCTCGCGAAGCTTTAAGGGTTTAATTCGGTCCCGGATCCGCCACCAGTCGCCCGGCATCCTTGGTCAATGACTTGAGAAATTCGGCCTGCAACTCGGGATCGTTGCGGGTCAGTTCGATCAGGCTCTGTTCCAGCTCGCTGGCTTCTTCTTCCAGCCCCAGTTCCGACAGACGTTTGACCCGGTGTACCCACTGGCTCACTTCGTCGTCTTCAAGGTCATCGTAAATCAACCCATGCGCTTCGAGCAGCTTGCCGCGCAAGTTGCTGCTGATCGCCAGGGACGAGTCGGTGTGCACATCGTCCTTGTTGTCCTCGACACTGATCTGCAGTTTGCCCAGATGGTTGAGGTCATGTTCGGCGAATGGGCTGTCCAGCAGGTTCAGGCGCAACACGCCGTTACGATCGGTGGTCAGTTCGAAGGTGTTCTTGGCCGCCTTGACCTGCACCGGGCGCTCGCTCCACGGCAGGCTCGAGTACTCCGTGCGCTTGTCGCGCTGGACTTCGTCGATACCCGCCAGGTTCTGTTGTGCCCGACCATGAGACTGCGCGTTCATGAACGGGTTGAGCCCGGCGAAACCATAGCTGAGCCAGTCCTTCGTCACGCTGTCCGGCAGATTGCCGAGGGCGAACACGTTGACCACGTTCGCACCGACACCGGCCACCACGGCCACCGCGCCCAGCGGGATCTCATAGACCTCCCTCCAGGGTTGGTAAGGCGTGTAGCGATCGTAGTGACGCGTGACTTCGAACTCGGTGACTTCGAAAGTCTTCTGCTCGTGGATTTTCACCCGACGTTGTGGCAGCTCAAGCACCTTGGGCTCGCCGACATCGATCTGCAGGCTGTGATCGAGCAATTTGCGCTCGACCCGCTCCTCGTGCTCGTTGCGTTGTGACATCTGATTGGCACAGCCGCTGACCAGCAGCGCGCCGCACAGGGCGGCGCTACCGAGGCCTAAGGTGTTTCGCTTGAACATGACGTCTCTATCTGGTGTCAGCGGCGGATACGGGCCTGGAGGAAAGACAGCACGTCAGCGACCGGCAGCGCTTGCGCCTCGGCCTCTGTACGGCTCTTGTATTCCAGATTGCCGTCGGCGAGGCCGCGGTCACTGACCACGATCCGGTGTGGAATGCCAATCAGCTCCATGTCCGCGAACTTGATACCCGGGCTGGTTTTCTTGTCGCGGTCGTCCAGCAGCACTTCGAAGCCGGCGGCAGTCAGTTCTGCGTAGAGCTTGTCGGTAGCTTCGCGAACCTGCTCGGTTTCGTAGCGCAGCGGTACCAGAGCAACCTGGAACGGGGCCAGGGCGTCGCTCCAGATAATCCCGTTCTCGTCGTTGTTCTGTTCGATGGCGGCCGCCACTACACGAGATACGCCAATGCCATAACAGCCCATTTCCAGGGTGACCGGCTTGCCGTTCTCGCCCAGCACTTCGCACTTCATCGCTTTGCTGTACTTGTTGCCCAGCTGGAAGATGTGCCCGACTTCGATACCGCGCTTGATTTCCAGGGTGCCTTTGCCGTCCGGGCTCGGATCACCGGCCACGACATTACGCAGGTCGGCGACGGTCGGAACCGGCAGATCACGTTCCCAGTTCACGCCGAAGTAGTGCTTGTCGTCGATGTTGGCACCGATGCCGAAGTCGCTCATCAGCTCGACGGAACGGTCGATGATGATTGGCAGTGGCAGGTTCAACGGGCCAAGAGAACCGGCGCCGGCGCCGATGGCGTCGCGCAGTTCAGCTTCGGAAGCCATGACCAGCGGGCTGGCAACGCCAGGCTGGTTGGCGGCCTTGATTTCGTTCAGCTCGTGGTCGCCACGGATGATCAGGGCAATCAGTTTGCCTTGTTCTTCAGCGTGTACCACGAGAGTCTTGATGGTCTTTTCGATCGGCAGATTGAAGCCCTCGACCAGTTGCGCAATGGTCTTGGCGTTCGGCGTGTCGACCAGACGCAGCTCTTCGGCAGGCGCGGCACGAGAGGTTTCGCGCGGTACGGCTTCGGCCTTTTCGATGTTCGCTGCGTAGTCGGAACCGTTGCTGAAGACGATGTCGTCTTCGCCGGATTCGGCCAGCACGTGGAACTCGTGGGAGCCGGCACCACCGATCGAGCCGTTGTCGGCTTCAACCGGGCGGAACTTCAGGCCCAGACGGGTGAACACGTTGCAGTACGCCTGGTGCATACGATCGTAGGTGATCTGCAGCGAAGGCTGATCAGCGTGGAACGAATAGGCGTCCTTCATGATGAATTCGCGGCCGCGCATCAAACCGAAGCGTGGGCGGATTTCGTCACGGAATTTGGTCTGGATCTGATACAGGTTGATCGGCAGCTGTTTATAGCTGCTCAGCTCGTTGCGCATCAGGTCGGTGATGACTTCTTCGTGAGTCGGGCCGGCACAGAAGTCGCGACCGTGGCGATCCTTGAAGCGCAGCAATTCAGGACCGTATTCTTCCCAGCGACCGGATTCCTGCCACAGCTCAGCCGGTTGAGTGCTCGGCATCAACACTTCGAGAGAGCCGGCGGCGTTCATTTCTTCACGCACGATGGCTTCAACCTTGCGCATCACTCGCAAGCCCATGGGCAGCCAGGTGTACAGGCCCGAGGCGAGTTTGCGGATCATGCCGGCGCGCAGCATCAGCTGATGGCTGATGACAACCGCGTCGGAAGGCGTTTCTTTCTGTGTGGCGAGCAAAAATTGACTGGTGCGCATGGTTGGCCGTTGTCGGTTGCTGATGACGAGAAATGACGGAACATTGTACGGGCGAGATCAGCTGGCGTACAGGAGTGCGGCCGGCAGTGTCGCAGAGGGCGAGAATCTGCCCGCCCTCTGCGACACTTCTGGCTTAAGTGCCTACGATTCTTCCGCGACCTGGGACTGCACCGGTTCCGGCGTCGGGGTCGGACCGGCTCGGCGGTTTTCCTGGAACCAGTGCAGCGCGATCAACAGGAGAGTCGGAACACCCAGCAGGGCAGTGATCAGGAAGAAGTTGTGATAGCCGAATTTTTCCACCATAACCCCTGAGTAGCCGCCGATGAGGCGGGGCAGCAGGAGCATGATCGAGCTGAGCAGGGCGTACTGGGTGGCGGAGAACTTGAGATTGGTCAGGCTCGACAGGTAAGCGACAAATGCCGAAGTCGCCAGCCCTGAGCTGAAGTTATCCAGTGAAATAGTGACAATCAGCATCTGCAGATCGGCACCCATATCTGTAAGCATCAGGAACAGCAGGTTGGTACCGGCCGATGCAACGCCGCCAATGAACAGGATAGGCAGAATGCCGAAGCGCACGATCAGCAGGCCGCCCATGCCGGCGCCGACCAGCGTCATGATCAGGCCGAATATCTTGCTGACGCTGGCAATCTGATCCTTGGTGAACCCCTGGTCGATGTAGAACACGTTGGCCATCACGCCCATGACCGTATCGGACATCCGATAGGTGGCGATCAGCCCGAGCAGCAGCAGGGCTTGCCAGCGGTAACGCAGGATGAAGTCGTTGACCGGTGTCAGCACCGGGGCCAAGCCACGGCGGCCCATGGCCGACAGGCACAGGCCGGTAAGCGTGATATAGAGAATCGCCCGCAGGAACGCACGGTCTTCGAGCAGCAGGTCCAGTACGCTGACGCCGTTGAACAGTACGCTGGCGAAGTCAGTGTTGTAGAGCTGGGTGAACATGGCCGGTACGGACACCAGCAGCACGATCAGCACGAACACCGACGCCAATTGGTGCACAAAGCTGTAGCGTCCGGCCTGCAACTGGGTGCGCAAAGGCACCGGCGGTTCGCGCATGAACACGGTGGTCAGCAGCGCCGGGACCATCAAGACGCCGAACAGCACGTAGGTGCCGGTCCACGCCGCATGCTTATAGTTGAAACCGGTGGAGCCGAAGCCTTCGGCGAAGAACAGTGCGCCGGCAGTCGCCAGCAGGGCCGCGACCCGGTAACCGGCCATGTAACTGGCCGCCAGCGCAGCTTGGCGGGTTTCGTCGGCGATTTCCAGGCGATAGGCATCGACGGCAATGTCTTGCGTCGCCGAGGCGAAGGCGACGACCACGGCGATCGCGATCAACCAGGACAGGTGCTTTTGCGGGTCGCAGAATCCCATGCCGATCAGACCAAGGATTACGAGTGCCTGGGCCAGGACCAGCCAGGAGCGTCGTCGACCAAGCTTGCCAAGAAGTGGCAGGCGCCATTGGTCGAGCAGCGGGGACCAGACCCATTTAAAGGCGTAGGCCAGGCCGATCAGGCTTGCATAGCCGATGGTTTCGCGGGCAACACCGGCCTCGCGCAGCCAGACTGAAAGCGTCGAAAACACCAGCATGTAGGGCAAGCCGGCGGCGAAACCAAGCAGCAACAGCACGAGCGTCGAGGGGCTGGCATAGGCGGCGAGCGCGGCGCGCCAGGTTTTACGGGGCATGGGCTGGAGTCTGCCTCAAGGATTACGGAAACAAAGCGCGCACTCTAACCGCTGTGCTCTACCGGGCGCCACCCATGGCGCTGAATATCAACACGATTGTTCAGGACACTGATGCCTTCCATGCGCAATCGGGCCCGTTGTTCATCCCCCGAAGGGCTGCCCACGGGCAGGCTGATCCGACCGCCGGCACCCAGTACTCGGTGCCAGGGAAGTTTGGTGTCGCCGGGCAGTTGGCTCAGTGTTCGCCCGACCCAGCGGGCAGCACGACCCAGTCCGGCTAGCTCGGCGAGCTGGCCGTAACTCACGACTTTGCCCTCGGGCACTTGCGCCAGGGTCAGGTAGAGCGCCGTGCGTCGGATTTGCGCTGCGCTTTCGGTTTCAGCGGTTGAGTCGGTCACGTCCCGGGCTTCCTGAAAAAATGCGCAATTGACCGTCTGTAGAGTAAATCCAGGATCGCCTATTGAGAAATGAACTCAATAGAAAAAGTCGGGTCAGTCCTTGCTAGGGCCTTATTCCTATGGATAATGCCGACTTTTTTTCGCAAAGTTGAGCCTTCGATTCGCTTATGTTGTCCAGAACCTTGCTGTGCCTCGCTGTCGTCAGTGCTTCCACTCCCTTGCTCGCCGACACCGTCTGGTTGAAGAACGGTGACAAATTGAGCGGCAAAATCACCGTATTCGATGGTGGCAAGCTGCTGATTCAGACCGAGTACGCGGGCGCGGTTCCGATCGACTGGAATCAGGTCAAAACCCTGGAAAGCGATCAGCAACTGCTGGTCAAACAGGATGCCTACACCGGTGAGAAGGCCAAGTCGCTGCACGCGGCAGAGGATGGCAAAGTCACCCTGGCCAACGGCGATGGCCCCAAGACCGTGGAGCTGGCCAGTATCCAGCAGATGCTCAAGCCCAAACCGGTGGTTGAGGATCTGGTATGGAAGGGGCATGTCGATTTGGCGCTGGATTACCAGCGTGCCGAAAAAGACACTGATGATTATGACGTCGACTTCAAGACCAGTGCGCGCCATGGCAGATGGCGACACACGGCAGAAGGTGAGTACAACCGCGAATTCCAGGATGACGTAGTCACCACCGACAACTGGCGTGCCGAATATTCTCTCGACCGATTCCTCACTGAGAAGTGGTTCTGGCAAGGGCGTTTGAATTACAAGCGCGACAAGGTCGAAGAGCTCGCTCGGCAGCGCACCGTCGGTACCGGCCCCGGTTATCAATTCTGGGATAACGAACTGGGCGCCTTTTCCTTGGGCTCGCTGGTCAACCGCACGGACTATGAGTTCAGCGACGGCAGCAAGAAAAACTTCTATTCCCTGGCGATGAAGTGGGATTACAACCGTTACCTGATCGGCAAGAAGGTTGAGTTCTTCACCAATGGCGAAGTTGGCAAGCCGTTGTCAGGCGTAGCTGATTACGCACTCGATGCCGAAATGGGCTTGCGCTACAAAGTGACCGATTGGGCATCGCTTAACCTGAAGGCCGAACGAGACATTATCAGCGGTACTGACGATGCGGATCTGAGCAAGACCCGTTACACGGCGGGTTTTGGCGTAGCCTGGTAACACTGAAAGATCAAAAGATCGCAGCCTCGCTTCGCTCGACAGCTCCTACAGAGACCTGTCTCTTATCCACCTCTCCGAGCCCACGAGACCGGTCGGCATATCTG
>NZ_JBXAOA010000073.1:12868-14633 GCF_058802325.1 Pseudomonas sp. GW822-FHT02E03
GCTCGACAGCTCCTACAGAGACCGTATGTCAACGTAGGAGCTGTCGAGCGAAGCGAGGCTGCGATCTTTTTTGCCATGCAAAACACACAGGCACAAAAAAGCCCCGCTTTTGAGGGCGGGGCTTTTTACTAAAGCAAGTACAAGTTAGATAACTTGAACTTCTTCAGCTTGCATGCCTTTCTGACCGCGGGTAGCGATGAAAGAAACCTGTTGGCCTTCTTTCAGGCTTTTGAAGCCGTCGGATTGGATAGCTTTGAAGTGAACGAACAGGTCGTCACCGGATTGTGGAGTGATGAAGCCGAAGCCTTTTTCATCGTTGAACCACTTAACGGTACCGGTTTGGCGATTAGACATGGTGTAACTCCTTGAACAAAGATAACTGCGACGCAGGAAGAACCCTGGCCGAGACTGAGTGCAAAGAGCAGGAAAAATTCTTGTAGATGGTTGGATCGAAATTCAACATATCGTGTAGAGATTCTCAGTGACACAAGCAGCACAGTGGCGCCACCTTAACCCTTTTTCCGGAACGTGCCAATGTTTCTTGCGAAGGTTTCTCTGTTTTCATGACTGACGGTGCATTGAATGGCGGTGAAGACCCGGGATTCACGGGCGATTGGCGAGAATTGTGTCCCGGACTTTGAACCCGGCGCGCCTGCCCGGTAAGATGCCGGACAGAATTTTTCCACCTCGCTATTCAGGACACCCGCCATGAGCATCAAATCGGACAAGTGGATTCGCCGCATGGCGCAGGAACACGGCATGATCGAGCCTTTCGTCGAGCGCCAGGTGCGCGGTAGCGACGATAGTCGTGTGATCTCCTACGGCGTGTCCAGCTACGGCTACGATGTGCGTTGCACCAATCACTTCAAGGTGTTTACCAACATCAATTCGGCGATCGTCGACCCGAAAAACTTCGATGCTGGCAGCTTCGTCGACATCCACAGCGACGTGTGCATCATTCCACCGAACTCCTTCGCTCTGGCCAGCACCGTCGAATACTTCCGCATCCCGCGTAACGTATTGACCATTTGCCTGGGTAAAAGCACCTACGCGCGTTGCGGCATCATCGTCAACGTCACGCCGCTCGAGCCTGAGTGGGAAGGTCACGTGACCCTGGAGTTCTCCAACACCACCAATCTGCCGGCGAAAATCTACGCGAACGAAGGCGTGGCGCAGATGTTGTTCCTTGAGTCGGACGAAGAGTGCGAAGTCTCCTACAAGGACCGTGGCGGCAAGTACCAGGGACAGCGTGGCGTGACCCTGCCGCGTACCTGAGTCAGCCGTCTGACAAACCGTTGGAATTCCTGAGCGGGCGTACACTCTATGGAGTGTACTGCTCCGATTCGCGCAAGGCGGATCGGGCCATCGCTCAGGAGTGCTTCATGAAGATCGATCCGCGAATAAGTGCCGAACTGGCAAGGCTTGAGCCCAATCAGGTTGGCATGCTGGCCTGGTCCTTGTTGGCACATCCGCCAGTCACGGCAGGGGGCATCCCCCATCAGCCTGATCCCGACACACCCAATGAAGATCCGACAGAACCCGGAGAGCCCACTCTTCCGGATGAGCCACCGCCCGCGCCTGTGGTCTGATACCTGTGGGACAACTGATTTCTGTAGGAGCGAGGCTTGCCCGCGAAAGCGGTTTTTCAGTCACATCGATGCTGGATGTGCCTACGTCTTCGCGGGCAAGCCTCGCTCCTACATCTATGGTTACCCCCTTTTCTGCAATACTGTTCTTGATGCGTGTTTGGCTTGCTTTCATCTAT
>NZ_JBXAOA010000074.1:0-14599 GCF_058802325.1 Pseudomonas sp. GW822-FHT02E03
CCCCCCCCCCCCCCCCCCCCCCCCCCCCCCCCCCCCCCCCCCCCCCCCCCCCCCCCCCCCCCCCGCTCCCACATTTGTCCTGTGATCGACACAAAACAAATGGGCGCGCGATTATAGAGACGTATACCGCGTAAACAAAAACACCGCCCGAAGGCGGTGTCGTTGTCAGCAGGCTGTTACGAGGCAATCAATTGCCGCAACACATAATGCAAAATCCCGCCGGCCTTGAAGTACTCCACCTCGTTGAGCGTATCGATCCGGCACAACACCTCGACCTTTTCCGTGTTGCCATCTTCACGGGTGACGACCAGTGTCAGGTTCATGCGCGGGGTCAGTTCGACACCCGTCAGGCCAAGGATATCCAGGGTTTCCTTGCCGGTGAGGTTCAGACTCTTGCGGTTCTGATCCAGCTTGAACTGCAACGGCAATACACCCATGCCTACCAGGTTGGAACGGTGAATCCGCTCGAAGCTTTCCGCGATGACCGCTTTGACCCCCAGCAGATTGGTGCCCTTGGCTGCCCAGTCGCGGCTCGATCCAGTGCCATATTCTTGCCCGGCGATCACCACCAACGGCGTGCCTGACGCCTGGTAACGCATGGCTGCGTCGTAGATGGGCAGCTTTTCTCCGGTCGGAATATAAATCGTGTTGCCGCCTTCTTCGCCGCCGAGCATCTCGTTGCGAATGCGGATGTTGGCGAAGGTGCCGCGCATCATCACTTGATGGTTACCGCGACGGGAGCCGTAGGAGTTGAAGTCCCGCGGTTCCACCCCTTGCTCGCGCAGGTAATGGCCGGCAGGGCTGTCCGCCTTGATGTTACCGGCAGGGGAGATGTGGTCGGTGGTCACCGAATCGCCGAGCAGCGCCAGGACTTTCGCCCCTTCGACGTCCTTGACCACCGGCGCAGGGCCGCCGATGTCATCGAAGAATGGCGGATGCTGGATATACGTCGAATCGTTGTTCCAGACATAAGTCGCCGCCTGCGGCACTTCGATCGCCTGCCACTGCTCATCGCCGGCAAACACTTCGGCGTACTCCTTGTGGAACATGGCAGTGTTCACCTGAGTCACCGCGTCGGCGATTTCCTTGGTGCTGGGCCAAATATCTCGCAGATAAACCGGGTGACCGTCCTTGTCGTTGCCCAATGGCTCGCTGCTGATGTCAATGCGCACCGTCCCGGCCAACGCATAGGCGACGACCAGAGGCGGGGAGGCCAGCCAGTTGGTTTTCACCAGCGGATGCACGCGACCTTCAAAGTTGCGGTTGCCCGAGAGCACCGAGGCAACCGTCAGGTCGGCTTTCTGAATGGCTTTTTCGATCGGCTCCGGCAACGGTCCAGAGTTGCCGATGCAGGTGGTGCAGCCATAACCGACTAGTGCAAAACCGAGCTCATCAAGGTATTGGGTCAGGCCTGCAGCCTTGTAGTAGTCGGTGACCACTTTCGAGCCGGGAGCCAGCGAGCTCTTGACCCACGGTTTGCGCTTCAGGCCTTTCTCCACGGCTTTTTTCGCCACCAGCCCGGCCGCCATCATCACGCTGGGGTTGGAGGTGTTGGTGCAGGAGGTAATCGCGGCAATCACCACCGCACCGTTTTTCAGCCGATAAGTACTTCCTTCGTGGTGGTAATCCGCTTCGCCGATCAGATCGGCGTTGCCCACCGCGACACCACCGCCACCCTCACTTTCGAGGCGACCTTCTTCCTTGCTGGAGGGTTTGAACTGCAGGCCAAGAAAGTCAGTGAACGCTTGCGCGACATTTGGCAACGAGACACGGTCCTGTGGGCGTTTCGGCCCGGCGAGGCTGGCTTCGACGCTGCCCATGTCCAGGGCCAGGCTGTCGGTGAACACTGGCTCTTTGCCGGGCAGGCGCCACAGGCCCTGGGTCTTGCTATAGGCCTCCACCAGTTTCACGGTTTGCGGGGTGCGACCGGACAGGCGCAAGTACTCCAGTGTCACCTCGTCCACCGGGAAGAAGCCGCAGGTGGCGCCATATTCCGGGGCCATGTTGGCGATGGTCGCGCGGTCGGCCAGCGGCAGGTCGGCGAGGCCGTCGCCGTAGAACTCGACGAATTTCCCCACCACACCTTTCTTGCGCAGCATCTGGGTCACCGTCAGCACCAGGTCGGTGGCGGTAATGCCTTCCTTGAGCTTGCCGGTGAGTTTGAAACCGATCACTTCCGGAATCAGCATCGACACCGGTTGGCCGAGCATCGCTGCTTCCGCTTCGATCCCGCCGACGCCCCAGCCGAGCACGCCGAGGCCATTGATCATGGTGGTGTGGGAGTCGGTGCCGACCAACGTGTCCGGGAAGGCATAGGTGCGCCCGTCCTCGTCCTTGGTCCAGACCGTGCGGCCCAGATATTCGAGGTTGACCTGGTGGCAAATGCCGGTGCCCGGTGGCACCACGCTGAAATTGTTAAAGGCGCTCTGACCCCAGCGCAGGAAGGCATAACGCTCGTGGTTGCGCTGCATTTCGATGTCGACGTTTTGTCCGAAGGCGCTTGCACTGGCGTACTTGTCGACCATCACCGAGTGGTCGATCACCAGGTCCACCGGCGACAGCGGATTGATTCGCTGCGGGTCGCCGCCGGCCTTGGCCATGGCGGCGCGCATGGCGGCCAGGTCGACCACGGCGGGGACGCCGGTAAAGTCCTGCATCAATACCCGCGCGGGCCGGTACTGGATTTCGCGATCGGAGCGGCGCTCCTTGAGCCAGGCGGCAATCGCCTTGAGATCAGCGCCGGTGACGGTTTTTTCGTCCTCCCAGCGCAGCAGGTTTTCCAGCAGCACTTTCAACGACATCGGCAGCTTGTCCAGATCGCCCAGGCTTTTGGCGGCTTCGGGCAGGCTGAAATAGTGATAGGTCTTGTCGTCGACTTGTAAGGTTTTAAGGGTTTTCAGGCTATCGAGGGACGGCATTGAAATGACTCCTTTAGATCCGCACGGCTACGGACTGACGGGAAGGACAGAGCTCTAAACCTAGCCCTGTTTATACGTTAAGGCTAATAACTGGACTCTACGGGCAAGTCCAAGGTTCCGATCTCGGCTATCATGCGCCGGTTTTCGTGACAGGCTTTGCTTCAACGCAAGTCTGGGCATCGCGCAGTGGCTGAATTCTTCGCCAACTGCCCAGGAGTAAGAATGAACACCCTCTTTATGCATTGCCGGCCGGGCTTCGAAAGCGAAGTCTGTTCCGAGATTTCCGAACATGCCGCGCGGCTGAACGTGGCCGGTTATGCCAAGGCCAAAACCGCCAGCGCCTGCGCCGAATTTATCTGCACCGAAGAAGACGGCGCCGAGCGCCTGATGCGTGGCCAGCGTTTCGCCGATCTGATCTTCCCTCGCCAGTGGGCTCGCGGGATCTTCATCGATCTGCCGGAAACCGACCGCATCAGCGTGATCCTCGCGCACATGGCGGACTTCCCGCTGTGCGGCAGCCTGTGGCTGGAAATGGTCGACACCAACGATGGCAAGGAACTGTCGAACTTCTGCAAGAAATTCGAAGGCCACCTGCGCAAGGCGCTGATGGCAGCTGGCAAACTGGTGGAAGATGCCCACAAGCCACGGCTGCTGCTGACCTTCAAGAGTGGCCGCGAAGTGTTCATGGGGCTGGCGGAATCGAACAATTCGGCGATGTGGCCGATGGGCATTCCACGCCTGAAATTCCCGCGTGAAGCGCCGAGCCGTTCGACCCTCAAGCTGGAAGAAGCCTGGCACCATTTCATTCCCCGCGACCAGTGGGACGAGCGTCTGCACAGTGACATGACCGGTGTCGACCTCGGCGCTGCACCCGGCGGCTGGACCTGGCAACTGGTCAATCGCGGCATGTTGGTGACCGCCATCGACAACGGCCCGATGGCCGAAAGCCTGATGGACACCGGTTTGGTGCAGCATTTGATGGCTGACGGTTTCACCTTCAAGCCCAAGCAACCGGTCGACTGGATGGTCTGCGACATCGTCGAGAAACCGGCGCGCAACGCGGCGATGCTGGAAGAGTGGATTGGCGAGGGGCATTGCCGGGAAGCGGTGGTCAACCTCAAGCTGCCGATGAAACAGCGTTATGCCGAAGTGAAGCGCTTGCTGGAGCGTATTGCCGACGGATTCAAGGCACGGGGCATTCGGGTCGAGATCGGCTGCAAGCAGCTGTATCACGATCGCGAAGAAGTGACCTGCCACCTTCGCCGGCTCGACGTAAAGAAACCCAAGTCCCGCTGATCTTGAACACTGATCGTCCCCACGCTCCGCGTGGGAACGCCGCCGGGGACGCTCCGCGTTCCGCCTTTGGATGTGACGCAGAGCGTCACGGGATGCATTCCCACGCAGAGCGTGGGAACGATCAGCTGCCAGTGACTAGACACCCGGCAATGCGCGACAATGCCGGCAAGTTTCAGGAGTAAACCATGAGTGAAATGATCGATACGCCGGTAGACGGCACCCTCGACGCCACCGGCCTCAACTGCCCGGAACCGGTGATGATGCTGCACCAGCACATTCGTGACCTGGTGCCCGGCGGCCTGCTGAAGGTGATCGCCACCGACCCGTCGACCCGTCGCGACATTCCCAAGTTTTGCGTGTTTCTCGACCACGAACTGGTCGCGCAACATGAAGAGGCAGGCACCTACCTGTACTGGATCCGCAAGAAACTCGCTTAACAGGTAAAAAATAGCCTGTATATGCACAATGGTAGTCAGTTAAAGCCGAATCCCTGTGGGAGCGGGCTTGCTCGCGAAGACGGCAGCACAGTCAACGTTGATGTCGCCTGATACACCGCTTTCGCGAGCAAGCCCGCTCCCACAGGTTTCGCACCTTAACTGACTGGCATTACCTGCATCTACAGGCCCTTTTTTGCGCTCGCTTAACCCGCTGAACGACTGATGCGGATCCGCTTGCGTGCACTGCGCGTCAGGCGGATCGACAGCATCAGCGCCGCGCAACTCAAGCCTACGATCAAACCCTGCCACAGCCCGCTCGGGCCGCTCGGCGCACCGAACCAATCGGTCAGGCCCAAGGCGTAACCCACTGGTAAACCAATCCCCCAGTACGCGAACAATGTCAGGATCATCGTCACCCGCGTGTCCTGATAACCGCGCAGTGCGCCCGCCGCGGTCACCTGGATCGCATCGGAAAACTGGAACAGCGCCGAATACACGATCAACATCGCGGCCACCTGAATCACCGTCGGGTCGGCGGTGTAAATCGCAGCGATGGGTTCACGCAGCAATAGCATCAGGCTCGCCGACAAGCACGCATAAGCCAAGGCAGTGCCCATGCCGACACCGGCGGCGAAGCGGGCTTCGCGTGGTTCCTCACGGCCCAGTGCCTGGCCGACACGCACGGTCACGGCCATGCCCAGGGAGTAGGGGATCATGAACACCAGCGAGCTGAAGTTCAGCGCGATCTGATGCCCGGCGACCACGGTGGCGCCGAGGCTGCCAATCAGCAGGGCAATCACGGCGAAGATGCTTGATTCGGCGAACACCGCAATGCCGATCGGCAGGCCGATGCTCAACAAACGCTTGATCACCGACCACTGTGGCCAGTCGAAACGGCTGAACAACTCGCTCGACTGATAGGCCGGCGCCCAGCGCTCCCAGCCGGCCATGCCCAACGCCATCACCCACATCACGATCGCCGTGGCCCAGCCGCAACCGACCCCGCCCATGGCCGGCACACCAAAGTGGCCGTAGATGAAGATGTAGTTCAGTGGAATATTCAGTGCCAGCCCGCACAGGCCAAGGACCATGGCCGGGCGGGTGCGACCCAGGCCATCACTGAAACAGCGCAGCACGTGATAGAGCGCGACGGCGGGCAGGCCGCTGGCGATGCCGTGCAGATACTGCATGCAAGGGCCGATCAGCTCGGGGTCGACCTTCATGATGTGCAGGATCGGTTCGGCGCTGAACAGCATGCCGGTCGCCATCAAGCCCACCACCAGCGCCAGCCACAACGCCTGGCGCACGATCGGGCCGATCTCGCTGTGGGTGCCGGCGCCGAAGCGCTGAGCGACTTTCGGGGTGGTGGCCAGCAGTGTGCCGGTCATCAGCAGAAACACCGGCACCCAGATCGAGTTACCCAGCGCGACGGCCGCCAGATCTCGAGGCCCGACACGACCGGCCATCACCGCATCGACGAAGCCCATGGCGGTGGTCGCCAGTTGCGCGATCATGATCGGCAACGCCAGGCCAAGCAGGTTTTTCAGCTCCAGGCGAACCCGGGCCGGGCGGTTGAGGGAAACAGCGGCGGGGCGGTCAGTCACGGAATTCAAGGCGAAACGTCCAAAAGATTTTGATGCGCGAGGCGGCGCATTCTACGCCTTGACGCAGTGGTCAGGAAAAGTCCTGTGTTAGGGATTTGTAATCAGCTTGTTTCGACATTCCTGTGGCGAGGGAGCTTGCTCCCGCTGGGCTGCGCAGCAGCCCCAAAATCAGCAACCCATTTCCTTCAGGCACACCGCGGCATCAGTCTTTACGACTGCTTCGCAGCCGGACGGGAGCAAGCTCCCTCGCCACAGGGGCCGTGTTGCCCTTCACATCAAGACGAACAATGCCCGCTGGCCCATCACGGTCATCTACGCCTAAACTGCCGATCCGCCAAAGGAGCCTGCCATGCTGATTGTTGCCGACGAAAATATCCCGCTACTCGATGCCTTCTTCGCAGGTTTCGGTGAAATCCGCCGGGTACCGGGACGTGCCATCGACCGCGCCACTGTCGAGCAGGCCGATGTGCTGTTGGTGCGCTCAGTGAGCAACGTCAACCGCGCATTGCTCGAGGGCAGCAAGGTGCGCTTTGTCGGCACCTGCACCATCGGCACCGATCACCTGGATCTGGATTACTTTCAACAGGCCGGCATTACCTGGTCCAGCGCCCCAGGCTGCAATGCCCGGGGGGTCGTCGATTACGTGCTGGGCAGCCTGCTGACCCTGGCCGAAATCGAAGGTGCCGACCTTACTCGACGCACCTACGGTGTGGTCGGCGCCGGTGAAGTGGGCGGGCGGCTGGTCAAGGTTTTGCAAGGTCTGGGCTGGAACGTGCTGGTCTGCGATCCCCCAAGGCAAGCGGCCGAAGGGGGTGATTACGTCAGCCTCGAGCAGATCATCGAGCAATGCGACGTCATCAGTCTGCACACTCCGCTAGACAAGCAAGGCCCTCAGTCGACCTGGCATCTATTCGATAAAAACCGCTTGAACCAACTCAAGCCCGGCACCTGGCTGATCAACGCCAGTCGTGGCCCGGTCATCGACAATGCCGCTCTGCGCCAGGTGCTGTTGGAGCGTGAAGACCTGCAAGCGGTGCTGGATGTCTGGGAGGGGGAACCTGAGGTCGATGTGGCACTGGCCGAGTTGTGTGTGCTGGCGACGCCACACATTGCCGGTTACAGCCTCGACGGCAGACAGCGCGGGACGGCGCAGATCTATCAGGCGCTTTGTGAGTTCCTTGGGCAACCGGAACAGGTCAGCCTGAACGATTTGCTGCCAGCACCGTGGTTGTCGGCGGTGACGTTGAACGCCGACAGCGAACCGGCCTGGGCGCTGGCGATGTTGTGCCGTGGTGTGTACGACCCGCGCCGTGACGATGCGAATTTCCGTCGCAGCCTTGTAGGTAATGTGAGCGAGCAGCGTGCGGCGTTCGATGCACTGCGCAAGCATTATCCGCTGCGGCGTGAGATCGATGGGGTGAAGGTGCGGATCGAGGGGGATTCGCCGGCGTTGCAGCAGATCGTGGCGGCGTTGGGGGCTTCGGCTGTCTGAGTACCGCGTTGGCCTTATCGCGGGCAAGCCACGCTCCCACAGGTCATGCGTCAATTTTGAAATCGCGGTAATCCTGTGGGAGCGGGCTTGCCCGCGATAGGGTGCGCAGCACCCTCAAAAGGCACCCATAAAAAACCCGGCTAAAAGAGCCGGGTCAAGAAGACGGTGGCTATATCACTCTTGTTCGGCAGGCTTGACCAATCGCTTCTCCAGTTCGCGGCAAGCGTCCTGGATCATGTTTTCAGTGATCGGTACTTCGTGCCCATCCTTATCAATAATCGAGCAACCTAGAGACTGGTCTGGCTGCGTGCGGATCACTGGAATCTTGTCATCGCTGCTGTTTTGCAAGGACATGGCCTGTCTCCTCATCAGGTTGTGTGCTTACTGTAGAACCGCCAGGTGACCGGGCTGTGACAACTCCCTGCGATCTTTCAGGTCGGCATCTTCAGTCCATCAGAAATACCCTGACGTTTCCACCCGGACTTTAGACCAATAATCTCTAGCCACTAGTCTTGGCGGTCATAATTAACCTGACTCATTATGATTTACCGCGTTCAATCCCGTTGGGCGGTGTAGGCTTGGTCGAGTTAAAGCCATTGGTTGCGCCATCGGATGATCTTCATGCTCTCTTCCCGTCACCGCCGCGCCATTCGTCTGGCCAGCCGTTTCCTCGCGCCTTATCGCTGGCCGGCCTTCGGCGCTTTGCTGGCATTGATTGTTACTGCCGGCATCACCTTGTCCATGGGGCAGGGGATTCGTCTGCTGGTGGATCAGGGTTTCATGACCCAGTCGCCGCATTTGCTCAACCGATCCATCGGCGTGTTCATGCTGCTGGTGGTCGGTCTGGCGATTGGCACTTTTGCACGGTTTTACCTGGTGTCGTGGATCGGCGAGCGCGTTGTCGCCGACATACGCCGACGGGTGTTCAACCATCTGGTCTACCTGCATCCGGGGTTCTATGAAGACAACCGCAGCTCCGAGATCCAGTCGCGGCTGACTGCCGACACCACCCTGCTGCAATCGGTGATCGGCTCTTCGCTGTCGCTGTTCCTGCGTAATGGGCTGATGGTGATCGGCGGGATTGTCTTGCTGTTTATCACCAACCCCAAACTCACCAGCATCGTGGTGGTCGCATTGCCGCTGGTGGTCGCGCCGATCCTGATTTTTGGTCGCCGGGTGCGCACCCTGTCGCGTCTGAGCCAGGACCGGATTGCCGATATCGGCAGCTATGTCTCCGAAACACTGAGCCAGATCAAAACCGTGCAGGCCTACAACCATCAGGTTCAGGACGAGCAGCGTTTTGCCACGACCGTGGAAGAGGCTTTCAACACTGCCCGCAAGCGCATCTTCCAGCGAGCCTGGTTGATTACCCTGGTGATCCTGCTGGTGTTGGGCGCCGTCGGGGTGATGCTCTGGGTCGGCGGCATGGATGTCATCGCCGGGCGGATTTCCGCGGGTGAGCTGGCGGCGTTTGTCTTTTACAGCCTGATCGTCGGCGGTGCCTTCGGTACATTGAGTGAAGTGATCGGCGAACTGCAGCGAGCAGCGGGGGCGGCGGAGCGGATAGCCGAGTTGTTACGCTCGGAAAACATCATCCAGCCACCGACCCAGGGCCTGGTGGCGTTGCCTGAACGGGTGAAGGGCGATCTGGTGCTACAAGATGTGCGCTTTTCCTACCCGTCGCGTCCGCAAAGCTATGCCGTCGATGGTCTGAATCTGACAATCAACGCTGGCGAAACCCTTGCATTGGTCGGGCCGTCCGGCGCTGGCAAATCGACAGTGTATGACCTGCTATTACGCTTTTACGACCCCGCCGAAGGACGCATCCTGCTGGACGGTGTGCCGCTGACTCAGCTCGATCCTCTGGACCTGCGCCGCTGCTTCGCCCTGGTTTCGCAAACCCCGGCGCTGTTCTTCGGCAGTATCGAAGAGAACATTCGCTACGGTCACCCGACGGCGACTTTGGCCCAGGTCCAGGAAGCCGCGAAAATCGCCTATGCCCACGACTTCATCGAGCAAATGCCCAACGGCTACCAGACTCACCTCGGCGACGCGGGTCTCGGTTTATCCGGCGGGCAACGCCAGCGGCTGGCCATCGCCCGGGCGCTGCTGGTGGACGCGCCGATCCTGCTGCTGGACGAAGCCACCAGCGCCCTCGACGCCCAGAGCGAGCACCTGATCCAGCAAGCCCTGCCCAGCCTGATGAAAAACCGCACCACGCTGGTCATCGCCCATCGGTTAGCCACAGTGAAAAATGCTGACAGGATCGCGGTGATGGATCAGGGGAAAGTGGTGGCGGTGGGGACGCATCAGGAGTTGATTGCGAGTAATGCGCTGTATGCACGGCTGGCGGCGTTGCAGTTCAATGACGGCAAAGTCGAAACCGATCTGCGAGCGTAGACACTGTTGGTTCGGGACGATCTTTTCGATTCCCATCAAAGAAGAGCGACCCAGTAACCGATCAAGTAACCGACCAAGTAGCGAAATTGCTTCGGGCTCTCGAAGGGACCGGTCCGGTGAAAATCAGTGAGTGCTTTGAGCTGCAAACAAAAATGCCCGCCTTGAAAGAGGCGGGCATTTTTTACAGCGACGGAAAAAGATCGCAACCTGCGACAGCGCCTACAGATTATTGATCGTCGAAATACCGTTCATGCCAATCCACCAGCGGTTGTGGTGAGTTGAGCTTCTGGCCGTAGATCACCGAGTACGACAGCACGTTTTGCACGTACTGTCGGGTTTCGTCGAACGGGATGCTTTCCACCCACACATCGAAGCTCAGGTGATCGGCGCCACGCAGCCATTGACGTACGCGGCCGGGGCCGGCGTTGTAGGCGGCGGAAGCGAGGACGCGGTTGCCATTGAACTGGCTGTGGACCTGGCTCAGGTAAGCGGCGCCGAGCTGGATGTTCTTGTCCGGATCGAACACTTGCTGTGGCGAAGCGAGGGGAATGCTGAACTTGCGCGCGGTTTCCTTGGCCGTACCGGGCATCAGTTGCATCAGGCCGCTAGCACCGACGCCGGAGCGTGCATCGGCCATGAAGGCGCTTTCCTGGCGGGTGATCGCGAATACCCAACTCGAATGCAGGCCACGGACCTTGGCTTCACGGACCAGGGTTTCGCGGTGGGCCATCGGGAAGCGAATATCGAGGTCGTCCCAGTACTTCGCCTGACTGATGGTGCGGATCGCCGGGAAATACCATTTCAGGTCGTAAGCCAGTTTCGCCTGGGCGACCATTTCGTCACGGCTGAAATGCCGGCTGACGTGGTACCACTCGCGACGACCGTCGACGATCTGCCCGCGGGCATGGAATTCCAGGGCGCGTCGTACGCCAGGGGTATTACGCACCTTGTTGATCAGCGCCTGGCTGAGCACCAGCGGTTTATTGTTCAGTGAATAGGGGGATTGCGAGCGATCGGCCGCCAGGAAACCGTAGAAGTCGCGCTCGCGAGCCAGGCCCTTGTAAAGCGTCTGCGCTTGCGGATTCTGTGGCTGCGCCAGCTCCAGGCTGCGAGCCTGCCAGTAACGCCAGCGGTTGGTGGTGGCCAGATCTTGAGGCAGGCGGCGGGTCAGCTCATAGGCATCGTCCCAACGGGCCAGGCGCAACAGCAGGCGCAAACGCCATTCGGAAACGGTGTTGTCCCGCAGTTCCGGGTCGTATTTGGTCATTACGTCCAGCGCTCGGCTGTCGAAACGACGAGCGAGGGTCAGCCCGATTTCCCGGGCAATCGCGACTTTTTCGTCGCGGGAGAAATGCATGCTGCTGGCGTAACCGTCGAGCAGGGCCATGGCCTTGTCCGGATCCTGACGGGCCAGGCGGCGCAGGCCGAGGCTGACGATGTCGGACATCGGTTCATCCGCCGGGGTGAAGCGCGACGGCTGATTGAGCAGCTCGGGTTTCTGCGCCACATCCACCAGCAATCGACCGCGCGGGGCGAGTGTCGTCAGGCCATTGATCAGGCTGTTGGCCAGCGGATAGTTGCGTGCCTGGGCGGCGAGCTTGGTGCGTTCCCAGCGTTTCTGTTCAGTCAGTTGACCATCGGCGGCCCACATGCCGAACACAGCATCGCAAGCGTCGGGTTGGGTTTTACCGGTCAGCCAGAGTTTATCGGCGTTGGCGTAGCCTTCAGCCTTGCGGTTATGGCTGATCAGATACTGCGCGTTCAGGCAGTCCAGTTCGGTGAAGTTGAGCTTGGGGTCATAATATTTAACGAAGGTTGCCCAATCGCCACGTTCGGTCAGCCAGCGCAGCCAGCGCAACTTCATCCAGTTGGCTTGGGGCAGGTCACCGTGTTCGGCGAGGAATTTCTCGATTTCGGCGTTGCTCGCGGTTTTCAGGCGCGCGGTCAGTTCGTCATAAGCCAGATAGGGCTCCAGCGGATAATCGCTCAGAGCCTGGCTGTAACGGAAATAAGGGCCGGAATCGCCTTTGGCCAAGGCTCGCTTGGCTTCATCGTAATACTGGCGTTGGGTGGACAGGTCCACCGCCTGGGCGGATTGAGCGGCAGCGGCTGTAAGAAGCAAACACGAAAAAAGATTGAAAAGGCGACTGCGCATGAGACGTCCGGGCAGAGAAATCATGACAAGTGCCGGCGAGAGCGGCACTGAATTATCTGTAGCTTAGCCTTTTGCCAGCAGCGGGCGAAAGCTTTGCCGAGCTGTCGGCACAAGTTCGCAACAATTGTTGTGCAGAGTGCTTCGACATTGAAATTGCCGGCCTTCTGAAGCCTCAAGTCAGGTAGAATGCGCGCCCGGTTTTTGGAGAAGCTCATGACCCTGCTCAAATTCAGCGATGTGTCCCTTGCTTTCGGCGCTATGCCGTTGTTGGACAAGGTGTCCTGGCAGATCGCCCGTGGTGAGCGGGTGTGCATCATCGGCCGCAACGGCACTGGCAAGTCCAGCATGATGAAGCTCGTCAAGGGCGACCAGAAGCCTGATGACGGCTCTGTTTGGCGCGCACCTGGCCTAAAAATTGGCGAATTGCCGCAAGAATTGCCGGTAGCCGACGAGCGGACCGTGTTCGACGTGGTTGCCGAAGGCCTGGACGGTGTTGGCGAGCTGCTCGCGCAGTACCACCATCTGAGCCAGAACATCGTTACCGACGCCGATCTGGACAAGCTGATGCACGTCCAGCACGACCTCGAAGCCCGCGACGGCTGGCGCTTGCAGCAATTGGTCGATAGCACCTTGAGCCGCTTGCAACTGCCGGCCGACAAGACCCTCGCCGAATTGTCCGGCGGCTGGCGTCGCCGCGTCCTGCTGGCTCAGGCCCTGGTTTCCGAACCGGATCTGCTGCTGCTCGACGAACCGACCAACCACTTGGACATCGGCGCCATTGCCTGGCTCGAAGAAGCACTGAAGGATTTCCAGGGCGCCGTGCTGTTCATCACGCACGACCGTTCCTTCCTGCAAAACCTCGCGACCCGCATCCTGGAACTGGATCGCGGTGGCCTGATCGACTGGAACGGCGACTACGCCAGTTTCCTCGTGCATAAAGAGGCGACTCTGGCTGCTGAAGAAACCGCCAACGCGCTGTTCGACAAGAAACTGGCCCAGGAAGAAGTCTGGATCCGTCAGGGCATCAAGGCTCGCCGCACCCGTAACGAAGGCCGCGTCCGCGCCCTGAAAGCCCTGCGCGTTGAGCGTAGCGAGCGTCGTGAGCGCACCGGCAAGGCCAACATTCAGCTGGATACCGCTGACAAGTCCGGCAAGCAGGTGATGGTCCTCGAGAACGTGAGCTTCGCTCACCCGGGTGGCCCGTTCCTGATCAAGGATTTCTCGATGGTCCTGACGCGCGGCGACCGTATCGGTCTGCTTGGTGCCAACGGTACCGGCAAGACCACGCTGCTGAAACTGATGCTCAGCGGTCTGCAACCGACCAGCGGCAAAGTGGAAGAGGGGACGCGCATCGACGTGGCCTACTTCGACCAGTTGCGCCATCAGCTGGACCTGGAAAAGACCGTGATCGACAACGTGGCCGAAGGTCGCGACTTTATCGATATCGATGGTCAGAGCCGTCACGTGCTGAGCTACCTCGGCGACTTCCTGTTCAGCCCGCAGCGTGCCCGCACGCCGGTCAAGGCGCTGTCCGGCGGTGAGCGTGCCCGTCTGTTGCTGGCCAAACTGTTCAGCAAGCCGGCGAACCTGCTGGTACTCGACGAGCCGACCAACGACCTGGACGTGGAAACCCTCGAGCTGCTGGAAGAGGTCTTGCTGACCTTCAACGGCACTGTGCTGATGGTCAGCCACGACCGGGCATTCCTCGACAACGTGGTCACCAGCACCCTGGTCTTCGAAGGCGAAGGCAAGGTTCGCGAATACGTCGGTGGTTATCAGGACTGGCTGCGTCAGGGCGGCTCGCCGCGCCTGTTGGGCGTGACCGAGAGCAAGTCCGGCAAGGCCGACCTGAACTCGGCTGTCGTCACTGCTGAACCAGCGCCAGTCGCTGCGGGAGTAGAGGCGCCGGTGGCAAAGAAGAAGCTCAGCTACAAGTTGCAACGTGAGCTGGAAATGTTGCCGAGTCAGATCGAAGTCATGGAGCAGCAGATCGTGGTGGTTGAAGCGCAGATGGCGGATGCCGGTTTCTATCAGCGTCCTGCTGCCGAGACAGCTGCGGTGATCGCTCAGCTGGAGCAGTTGCAGGCTGAACTCGACGTGATGGTCGAGCGCTGGGCCGAGCTGGATGCCTGATTGATCCGGCGATAAAAAAGCCCGGCTTCACTCACGTGAACGCCGGGCTTTTCGTATGGAAGGCGGTCTACTGGCCGACATAGATTCACTGTGGGAGCGGGGGGGGGGGGGGGGGGGGGGGGGGGGGGGGGGGGGGGGGGGGGGGGGGGGGGGGGGGGGGGGGG
>NZ_JBXAOA010000075.1:0-13876 GCF_058802325.1 Pseudomonas sp. GW822-FHT02E03
CCCCCCCCCCCCCCCCCCCCCCCCCCCCCCCCCCCCCCCCCCCCCCCCCCCCCCCCCCCCCCGCTCCCACAGGGATTGGTGGTGCACACAGGTTTTGTGTTCACCCCCTTATCCTTGATTGACGGGTTGTGGCCCCATCAAACCGTATGCAAGTACCAGTTGTACTCAAGGTCGGAGATGGAGTTCTCGAACTCGGCCAGCTCGCTTTCCTTGCACGCCACGAACACGTCGATGTACAGCGGGTCGATGTAGCGCGCCATGACTTCGCTGTCGTCCAGCTCACGCAAAGCATCGCGCAGGTTGTTCGGCAGGCTTTGCTCGTTCTGCTCGTAGCTGTTGCCTTCGACCGGGGCGCCCGGTTCGATTTCGTTGGTCAGGCCATGGTGAATACCAGCCAGCACCGACGCCATCAGCAGGTACGGGTTGGCATCGGCGCCGGCTACGCGGTGCTCGATGCGCACGGCATCCGCTGAACCGGTGGGCACGCGTACCGCAACGGTACGGTTGTCGATGCCCCAGCTTGGCGAGTTCGGCACGTAGAACTGCGCGCCAAAACGGCGGTACGAGTTGACGTTCGGGCAGAGGAACGCCATCTGCGCCGGCAGGGTCTCGAGCACACCGCCGATCGCGTGACGCAGTGCGGCGTTCTGCTCGGGATCCTCGCTGGCAAAGATGTTGTTGCCTTCTTTGTCGAGAATCGAAATGTGCACGTGCAGACCGTTACCCGCCTGGCCCGGATACGGCTTGGCCATGAAGGTGGTGTCCATCTCGTGGTCGTAGGCGATGTTCTTCACCAGACGCTTGAGCAACACCGCGTAGTCGCAGGCCTTTATAGGGTCGTTGACGTGATGCAGGTTCACTTCGAATTGCGCCGGGGCGCTTTCCTTGACGATGGCGTCAGCGGGGATGCCCTGCTCTTTCGCGCCTTCGAGGATGTCTTGCAGGCAGTCGACGTATTCGTCCAAGTCGTCGATCAGGTAGACCTGAGTCGACATTGGACGTTTGCCGGACACCGGCGAGCGCGGCGACTGCGGACGACCGTTCACGTTGTCCTGGTCGATCAGATAGAACTCCAGTTCGAACGCTGCGCAAATGGTCAGGCCCATGTCATCGAACTTGCTCACCACCTGACGCAGCACTTCGCGAGGGTCAGCGAAGAACGGCTGGCCTTCGAGTTCGTGCATGGTCATTAACAGCTGCGCGGTGGGGCGCTTCTGCCAGGGTTCGATGCTGAGGGTATTGGGGATGGGGAAGCAGATTCGATCCGAGTCGCCGATGTCCAGACCCAGGCCGGTGCTTTCCACCGTAGAACCGTTGATGTCCAGGGCAAACAGCGACGCCGGGAGGTTAATGCCTTTTTCGTAAACCTTATGAAGACTGGTGCGTTCGATGCGCTTGCCGCGCACCACACCGTTCATATCCGCAATCAGAAGGTCGACGTACAAAACCTCAGGATATTTCTTAAGGAATGCGTTTGCTTCGTTGAGTTGAACGGCACGCAGAGGGACCGACATGATGCACCTATTAGCTGTTAATTATTATGTTCACTACCCTTTCACGAGCCCAGTCAATCCGAAAGGCAAAGTGAAGTCAATAGCGAACACTTGGCCTTTCAACCTTTATTTTCGGGCTTTTTTTGGGCACAAGAGTGCCAGATCAGTCTTGCGCACCGCGTAAATCCTGAAGATCTGACGTGTGGCGTTTAGAATTTTTTACATGAGAGTTGTTAATTAAAATCAACAAGGCTAAGCTCCGGAAAAGCTCGTTCAAGTGTGAAACTTCGAGGTGATAAAAATGGCATTCAAGCCATTGATCGGCGTTACTGCGTGCATCAAACAGATTGGCCTGCACCCCTACCACGTCAGCGGCGACAAGTATTTGCGTGCTGTCAGCGTCGCGGCTTTGGGGTTGCCCGTCGTTATTCCTTCCTTAGGCGAACTGACCGAAATCGATGACCTGCTCGCGCAGCTCGACGGTCTGTTGCTGACCGGCTCGCCATCAAATGTGGAGCCCTTCCACTATCAAGGCCCGGCCAGCGCCCCCGGTACGGATCACGATCCGCAACGGGACGCCACCACCCTGCCCTTATTACGCGCAGCCATCGCCGCCGGTGTTCCGGTGCTCGGCATCTGCCGGGGCTTTCAGGAAATGAACGTGGCGTTCGGCGGCAGCCTGCATCAGAAGGTGCACGAACTGCCCGGCATGCTCGATCACCGGGAAGCGGATCATCCGGATTTGGCTGTGCAGTACGCACCGGCGCATGCGGTTAGTGTGCAACCGGGTGGCGTGTTCGAAGCGCTGGACCTGCCGCAGGTGTTTCAGGTGAATTCGATTCACAGCCAGGGCATCGACCGACTCGCTCCCGGCCTGCGCGCTGAAGCTGTCGCGCCGGATGGTTTGATCGAGGCGATTTCGGTCGAGCACAGCAAGGCCTTCGCCGTTGGCGTGCAATGGCACCCTGAATGGCAGGTGCTTTCGAATCCCCCCTACTTGAGTATTTTCCAGGCGTTTGGCGACGCGTGCCGGCAACGGGCGGCGCTGCGTAATACGCGCTGACTTCAAACAGCATTCAACGATTTAACTGCCCCCGTGAGTCTGGCGGGCGTGCCTTTGCGCGCCGGTCGCTCACGTAATAGATGAACCGCAATAACAACAAGTACGACCAGGCAGCCAGGATGGCGGTGCCGAATAAGCCCTCCGGTATGGGTAAGCGCAAATCCCTGTAGGAGCGAGGCTTGCCCGCGCAGGCGGTGTATCAGGTAACGATGATGTCGACTGACACACCGTCTTCGCGGGCAAGCCTCGCTCCTACAGGGATCGCGTTGGCATCGTCCGGCCAGGGCTTGCAATCCACTCTTAAGTCAGGCCGCGTTGGCCCGACGACTGAAACCTGTTGGGAGTTTCATATGGCAAACGCCTCCAGCATCTACAGGAAGGCTCTTGAAGGTCACCAGGCACCGAAAAAGGTGTTGGTGAAAGTCGACCGCGTCACCAAGAAATTCGACGAAACCACCGCTGTGGACGATGTGTCCCTGGAGATCCATCAAGGCGAAATCTTCGCCCTGCTCGGCGGTTCCGGCTCGGGTAAATCGACGCTGCTGCGCATGCTCGCCGGCTTCGAGCGCCCGACCGAAGGGCGGATTCTGCTCGACGGTGTCGACATCACCGACATGCCGCCGTACGAACGGCCGATCAACATGATGTTCCAGTCCTACGCCCTGTTCCCGCACATGACGGTGGCGCAGAACATCGCCTTCGGCCTCAAGCAGGACCGTTTGCCCGCCAGCGAAATCGACGCCCGTGTCGAAGAGATGCTGCGGCTGGTGCACATGACCCAGTACGCCAGACGCAAGCCGCATCAGTTGTCTGGCGGCCAACGTCAACGTGTCGCATTGGCGCGCTCCTTGGCCAAGCGTCCGAAGCTGTTGCTACTCGACGAACCGATGGGTGCGCTGGATAAAAAGCTGCGCTCGCAGATGCAACTGGAGTTAGTGGAAATCATCGAGCGGGTCGGCGTGACCTGCGTGATGGTGACCCACGATCAGGAAGAAGCCATGACCATGGCCGAACGCATCGCGATCATGCACCTGGGCTGGATCGCCCAGATCGGCAGCCCGGTCGACATCTATGAAGCGCCAGTCAGCCGCATGGTCTGCGAATTCATCGGCAACGTGAACGCCTTCGACGGCACGGTGGTCGAGGATCTGGAAGGTCACGCGATCATTCACAGCCCAGACCTTGAGCAGAAGATTTACGTCGGCCACGGCGTGAGCACGTCGGTGCAGGACAAGTCGATCACCTATGCGATCCGCCCGGAAAAAATGCTGGTCAGCACCCTCAAGCCCGAGACTCGCTATAACTGGTCCGAAGGCAAGGTGCATGACATCGCCTACCTCGGCGGCCACTCGGTTTTTTACGTGGAATTGCCCGGCGGCAAGATCGTCCAGTCGTTCATGGCCAACGCCGAACGCCGTGGCGCGCGCCCGACCTGGGACGATCAGGTTTACGTGTGGTGGGAAGACGACAGCGGCGTGGTACTGCGCTCATGAGAACCTTCAATCAGCAGTTCCTGCGCCTGGTGCCCAGCGGCCGCAAACTGGTCATCGGCATCCCGTTCCTGTGGCTGTGCCTGTTTTTCCTGTTGCCGTTCTTCCTGGTGATGAAGATCAGCTTCTCGGAAGCGGCCCTGGCCATACCTCCCTACTCCGAGATTTACACCTTCGCCGAACAGAAATTCCAGCTGCTGCTGAACATCGGCAACTACTCGCTGCTGACCGAAGATGAGTTGTACATCTCGGCTTACTTCGGCTCGTTGAAGGTCGCGTTTTTAAGCACACTGATGTGCCTGGTGATCGGTTTCCCGATGGCCTATGCGATCACCAAGGCCAACAAGGAAACGCAGAACGTTCTGCTGCTGTTGATCATGATGCCGACCTGGACCGCAATCCTGATTCGCGTCTATGCGTGGATGGGCATTCTCAGCAACAACGGTTTGCTCAACGCGTTCCTGATGTGGACCGGGCTCACGTCGCATCCGATCGAGATCCTCAATACCAACACGGCGGTGTACATCGGCGTGGTCTATGCCTACTTGCCGTTCATGGTGTTGCCGCTGTACGCCAACCTCGTCAAGCACGATCACAGCTTGCTGGAAGCCGCGTCGGACCTGGGTTCGAGCAACTTCAACAACTTCTGGAAAATCACTGTGCCGCTGGCCAAGAACGGCATCATTGCCGGGTGCATGCTGGTGTTCATTCCAGTGGTCGGCGAGTTCGTGATCCCGGAACTGTTAGGCGGCCCGGAGACCCTGATGATCGGCCGGGTGCTGTGGCAAGAGTTCTTCAACAACCGCGACTGGCCGGTGGCATCCGCCCTGGCGGTGGTGATGCTGGCGATCCTGATTGTGCCGATTCTGCTGTTCAACCGCAGCCAGGCCAAAGAGATGGAGGGACGGGGATGAAACGCTTCGGATTTTCAAAGTTCATGCTGATTTTCGGCCTGTCGTTTATCTACCTGCCGATGCTGATTCTGGTGATCTACTCGTTCAACGCCTCGAAACTGGTGACGGTGTGGGGCGGCTGGTCGGTGAAGTGGTACGTCGGCCTGCTCGACAACACGCAACTGATGGGCTCGGTGGTGCGCTCCCTGGAAATCGCCTGCTACACCGCGATTGCCGCCGTGGCGCTGGGCACCCTCGCCGCTTTCGTGCTCACCCGTGTGACACGTTTCAAGGGCCGTACGCTGTTTGGTGGTCTGGTGACGGCGCCGTTGGTGATGCCGGAAGTGATCACCGGTCTGTCGCTGTTGTTGCTGTTCGTGGCCATGGCGCAGTTGATTGGCTGGCCGCAGGAACGTGGTTTGGTGACGATCTGGATCGCCCACACCACGTTCTGCGCAGCGTATGTGGCGGTGGTCGTTTCAGCGCGTTTGCGTGAGCTGGACCTGTCGATTGAAGAAGCGGCCATGGACCTGGGCGCGCGGCCGTTCAAGGTGTTCTTTTTGATCACCATCCCGATGATCGCGCCGTCGCTGGCGGCGGGCGGCATGATGTCGTTTGCCTTGTCGCTGGATGATCTGGTGTTGGCGAGTTTCGTCTCTGGCCCGGGCTCCACGACGTTGCCGATGGAAGTGTTCTCGGCGGTGCGTCTGGGCGTGAAGCCTGAGATCAATGCCGTAGCCAGCCTGATTCTGCTGGCGGTGTCGCTCGTCACGTTCATGGTCTGGTACTTCAGCCGCAAGGCCGAAGCCACGCGCAAGCGGGCGATCCAGGAAGCCATGGACCAGACCGCCAGCGAGTCCTGGCAGCAGCCGAAAAACCAGCGGGTCGAAGCAACGGCCTAGTGAAAATCCTGTAGGAGCGAGCGTCATCGTTCTTCGCGGGCAAGCCTCGCTCCTACTGTGTTCTATAAAAAGAAAATGGAGTTGTACCGATGAAAATGTTTGGCAGGACTCTGCTGACACTGTCCTTATTGGGCGCGATGGCTACCGGTGCCCAGGCCAATGACAAGGTATTGCGCGTCTACAACTGGTCGGATTACATCGCCCCGGACACGGTCAAGAAGTTCGAAGACGAGACCGGCATTCGCGTGACCTACGATGTGTTCGACAGTAATGAAACCCTTGAGGCACGCTTGCTGGCCGGTAAATCCGGCTACGACATTGTGGTGCCGTCCAACAGTTTCCTGGCCAAGCAGATCAAGGCTGGTGTCTATCAGCCGCTGGACAAATCGAAGCTGCCGAACTGGAAAAATCTCAATCCGGTGCTGCTGAAAAACGCCTCTGCCAGCGACCCTGACAATGGCCACGCTTTCCCGTACATGTGGGGTTCGATCGGTATCGGTTACAACCCGGCCAAGGTCAAGGAAGTGCTGGGCACTGATGCCCCAGTGAACTCCTGGGACCTGCTGTTCAAACCGGAAAACGCCGCGAAGCTCAAAGCCTGCGGCATCAGCTTCCTTGATTCACCGACAGAAATGCTCCCGGCCGCCCTGCACTATCTGGGCTACCCGGTGAATTCCCAAGACAAGGCACAGATCGCCGAAGCCGAAGCGCTGTTCATGAAGATTCGCCCGTCGGTGGCTTATTTCCATTCGTCGAAGTACATCTCCGACCTGGCCAACGGCAACATCTGCGTAGCGGTCGGTTACTCCGGCGACGTGCTGCAAGCCAAGGCCCGCGCCAAGGAAGCCGGCGACAAGGTGAAGATCGAATACAGCATCCCGAAAGAAGGCGCCGGCAGCTTTTACGACATGGTCGCCATCCCACGGGACGCGACCAACGTCGACAACGCCTACCTGTTCATGAACTTCCTGATGCGTCCGGACATCATCGCCGAGGTCACCAACAACATCGGCTACAGCAACGCCAACGCAGCGGCCACGCCACTGGTGGATGAAGCGATTCGCGACGACCCGGGCTCCTACCCGCCGCAAGCGGTGATGGCGACGTTGTATGCCATTCCAGATATGCCGATCGGTATTCAGCGGGTGATGACCCGGGGCTGGACGCGGGTGAAGCTGGGTAAGTGATTCACTCGGCATCACTGTTGAACCTGACATCGCTATCGCGAGCAGGCTCGCTCCCACAGTAGTCCGTGGTGGAACGCAGATTTGTTAACGACGCCGATCCCCTGTGGGAGCGAGCCTGCTCGCGATGAGGCCATTACATCCAGCATCAATGACAGCTTTGATCGTTCCCACGCTCTGCGTGGGAATGCCTCCACGGACGCTCCGCGTTCGGCTCTGGAAGGGACGCGGAGCGTCCCGGGCTGTATTCCCACGCTGAGCATGGGAACGATCAGTGGCAAGGTTTCAACCATTTTCCGTTCACGCAGCGCCTTACCACCGCTGCACTCCTCTCAGAAGAACGGTTTCACCTGGCTTCCTCGGTTAAGGTGAATTTCGGGCGCCCTCGGGCGCCTTTTTTTGTGTGGGCTTATGCACAAACCAGCGGCCATTCCGCCAGCGCCCGGTACCGCCCTTTATGGGATTCGAACAAGGTAAAGCGATCGGCACGCAGGAAAAACTCTGGCGGCGTAGCGGATTCGGGGACCGGTGCCCGGTAGTCGCGCATCAGGGTCAAATGCGGGCGGAATTCCCGGCGGGTGTCTTCAAAACCGAACGGCAGCATCGCCTGCTCCAGCGCATACACCAGGCGCAGCAGCTCCGGTGCCGCCTGAGCGGGCGCCAGCAGCAACACCCCGGAGCGACGCCAGACGTCCAGCCGATCCAGCACCACCGTCAACGGCACGCCGGACGTGCGCACATTGGCGGCGGCCTTGCAGACGCCCGCTATCTGCGCCATCCCCACCGTGCCGAGAAACAGCAGCGTCAGATGAAAGTTTTCCGCCGGCACCGGGCGTCCGATGTTGAGCCCCAGCGCGCTGCGCCATTGGGCGATGGCCCGGCGTTGTTCGGGGGCGCAGTTGAGGGCGTAAAACAGCCGTTTGAACGGCTCACGGGATTCATCGCTCATGTCTGGCACCTCAAGGCCTCGGGCCCTTTGATTTTACAAAGGGATACCACACCAGCAAGTGCATTTCTGGCACCACCCGGCAGGCGCGTTATAGTTGAAGCAACCGAATCGACGGGAGGGCGCCATGCGTCAGGTCATCAGCAAAGAGCCATGGTGGGCTGTGCCACCCAAGCCGGGCCAGGATGAATCCGAGCTGGAATGGGGTTGGCTGGTTCACTACAACGAAGGCGAGCCGCGCTTCGAGTTCATCAAGGAGCGGCCGACGGACAGCCAGATTCGTAACCGCAAGAGTTGCAGGACCACCCCGACGCCGGAGTGATCCTGCGGCGATGTTCAGGCTTTGACGAGCATCTCGAAACCGCCAAAAATCGCCCGCTGGCCGTCGAACGGCATCGGATTGACGTCCGGCTGCATCCGCGGATCGCTCATGAGTTTCGCCATCCCGGCGTCACGGGTGGCCTTGTCTGGCCAGACGATCCAGGAAAACACCACGGTTTCGTCTTCCTTGAGTTTTACTGCCATGGGAAATGAGGTCAGTTTGCCATCGGGCACGTCATCGCCCCAGCATTCGGCGAGACTGAGTGCGCCGCTTTCCTTGAAAATTTCGGCAGCGGATTGTGCGTGTTGCTTGAATTTTTCGCGGTTGGCGGTGGGTACTGCAGCGACGAAGCCATCAACGTAAGCCATGATCGTTCTCCTTCGGGTTATGGGGTGATCTGCTGGGTAGTCGAATCAACGTGGCTAAAATCGACAGTTCCTGCATCCAGACCGACCGACGGCTCGACGGTCTCCTCCAGGCTGCCCTCAATTTGCCTGGCCATGTACAGCGTTCCGGCCATGACGCCGGTTGCGGGGTTATCCACCAGCTTCACCCATGCCTTGTCGAACGAATTGCCCAGGCTGCTGCGGATCAGCGCTTCGCTATCGGGCCGGTCGTTGGCCTGGATAATTGCGCGCACCCCCGCCACTCCCACGGAGATCAGCGCACCGGCCGCCTTCCCCGCCATTGCCGCCACCGCACTGGCCGCCCCTCGCGGGGCCATTTCGGCTTGTATTCGCTTACTGGCACGCTTGGCTACCGGCGCCATGCCAGCGTCCGTCGAGGCGATGCCCTTCTCGCCGCCCGCCGTATGGATCTTCTCGATCAACGCCAGATAGGCCGGCAATTTGCTCAGTTCGGCATGCACCACCTGATACAGCGAAGCGTCACGGGCAGGCGGCGGGCCCAGTGAAATAGCCGGAATTTTCTGGATGCGACCGTTGAGCTGCGCCATTGGCACGCCATGACGTTTGGAAATAACTTCGAGCTGCTGCCCCATCAATTGCACATAAAACTCTGTCGCCTGGCCGAGGATCGCGTCGGGATCGATCTCCACCGCCACCGGTTCCAGCACGCGCCGGTGATATTGCTCCAGCAGATAGGCCGCCAGGCGTTTGGTTGCCGCATCCTGCTCGTCTCCGGCATTGATGGCGTACCAGCTGACTTTCATCGACAGCCATTCCTGGGTCCAGTAGCTGCTGAACCACGGAATGAAGACTTCTTCGGTTTGCTGATAAACCCGCGTGCGCCAGTGCTCCATAGACCCGCGGGCGTAGACCCTGGCCTGTTCGGTGGCCTGTTGCGAAGCGGCGACAATCTCCCGGTCCACCTGCTGCCAGGTGCTCTGGGACACCACCACCGGCACCACGATTACCGGGGCAGGCGTGGGCGTGGCGCATCCCGCCAATATCACCAACACAGCGACGATCAGCGAACGCAGGTTCAAGATCGCGGGGTCCTACAGACTGCGTCGAACGGAGTGTCCGACGCTAAACAGCGTACTGATTTGAGTATAGGTCGGGGGCGGGCGTGGCGAGGGAGCTTGCTCCCGCTGGGGCGCGGAGCGGCCCTGAAACCTGCCAACCGCAGTGGTTCAGATATAACGCAGGTGTCTTTTATTGCGACTGCTTCGCAGCCGAGCGGGAGCAAGCTCCCTCGCCACAATGGATCCCTGGGTTCCTATTTCCCCCTGCGCAGATCGCCACCATCATTCACGTCAATACTTACCATCGCCGCGAATGCCTTCCGCAAAAAAACCATCAGGTGCAGGATCAATCTCATCCCTATTTCAACCCCGCACCGGAGGGGCAAATCATGTTGATCCATCTCCTGACCTGCCTGGCCCTGACGGCCGTTACCCTGACCTTGTTTTCCCGCTTCGTGCTGGATATCGGTCAAACCGAGGAACCGAAATCATGATTCATTCCGTCAGCCTCGCCGTGAGCTTCCCGGTATTCGGTAGCAACTACTATTCGCAGCAGGTCGTGTCTCGCAAAGCAGTCGCGCTGGTGTTCGATGAGCACTTCGAGGCCTTGCTGATGCCGGCAGCGGCCAACCACTTCAGTAACGAAGTGGTCGGGCTCAACGATCAGTTCCGCTTTTTGAATGATGTGCTGGTTGAGCATCTACTGGAGACTGAAATGGCTCAGCATCCGTCACGGGCGGGACAAGCGTTCACCTTCTGACACGCTGGGTGATGCTGTGATGGCTGGTCAGCGTGGGCCGCCACCGGGACCACCACCGAAACCTCCATGATGGCCACCACCACCACCACCACCACCACCACCACCACCACCCGGCGGGAAGAACATCCAGCAGCCCGACAGGGACGACAACAAAGCGAATACCAACGCCACTTTTACAACTCTGTTCAACATCATTACTTCACTCTCTATTTAGGCGAGAAAAACAACCTTTCTCGCCCTTTCAGACAGTGTTGACCGGGCTTTGAGCACCGTTTCAATGTAAAGAATGGGTAATGGTTGTATCGAAAATGACTCATATTCCACAGTATTTTCAGGGCGCGAGCCTATCGGTGATGGCTGTTTCCCCCTCCGGCACGACCTCCAACTTTCTCCAACCGCGACAGTCATGCACGCTGCCTCTGCAAGAATCCTGATACAAAGCCGGGTGCTCACCGAGCATCGCCATCAAGGCTTCTGAGCAACTGCTCCAAACCCCAACAATCTATAAGTTTTATGAATTTTTTTCCGGAGTCATTTAATCCAGAGTCTTGATGAAAAAACCTCGCCAGAACCGGGCAACCAGCAACGTAAAGAACGCCCCTGCCACGGCCAGCGCCATGTCGGCTTGAGAGTCCCATGGGTCATTTTGTGCAGCGACGAATGCCTTCGCCGTGTCTTTTCCCAGGAACTGCCCACCTATCCATTCCACGATTTCATAGACAGCCGAGGTCGACAGCACAATGTTCAGCGCGACAAAACCCACCCAGAAACCCCGCAGCGGCGTGATTCGCACCAGCACTTCCCGAATCGGATACACCAGCAAGAGTCCATATGTCAGATGGACCAGCCGATCGTAATGATTGCGCTCAAACCCAAGGGTTTTGTTCAGGCTGACGCCGGTCAAGGCAGAGCACCAGCGGTCGTAGGGCACCAGCGCATAGGTGTAGTGCGACCCCAGCTCATGAATGCAGAGAAATACGAACACCAGGCTGATGGAAACGGCAGACAGGCGGAACCGTCGAGAGACGCCCACCAGGACCATCACCAGCAGCAGGGCCAGCAGGTTTTCCAGGACCCAATCCACTCGGCTATGAGGTGAAATACCCAGCGCTGCGATGATGAGAAGAAAGGCAATCAACAGCGCCAGGTCGTATCGCGGATGCTCCTTGGGCGTCATGACCGGCAGAGGTCTGCTGTGAGCACTCAGGTCTTTTGCGCCGATCGACTTGCTCATTGGGCGCCTTCTTCTCGAGTCTTTTAAATTCGAGACGCGGCCGCGTCGCAAGTTCGTTTTTTCTGGGCGGGTATTGCGGCCCGATACCCGCCCCCAACGCTTATCAAGGCCGGCGCACCGCCCTCACCTTCCCGCTGTTGCCGCCGCCACAGAAAAACCGGTCGTGGCCATCGAACTCAAGTCCCGAGACCCCGACGCCAGCCGGCATCTGGACGCTCTCCAGCACCTCGCCCGTGACCGGATCGACTCGCCGCAATTCGCTCTCGTCACCCTCCCAGGTGCCGTGCCATAGGTCGCCCTCGACCCAGGTTACCCCGGTGACGAAGCGGTTGGATTCGAGCGTGCGCAGCACTGCCCCGGTCTGGGGATCGACCTGATGAATCTTGCGCTCGCGATATTCACCCACCCAGAGCGTCCCTTCGGCCCAGGCGAGCCCCGAGTCACCACCGCCGCCGGGCGCAGGGATGGTGGAGAGTACACGGCCGGTCTGTGGGTCGATTTTCTGGATGCGATCCTCGGCGATCTGAAACAGGTGCTGACCGTCGAAGGCTGTACCGGCATGGGCGGCGACATCGATCGAGCGCAGCGTCTTGCCGCTTGCAGGGTCCAGGGCGTTGAGTTTGTCGCCGGAGGCAAACCAGACCTGCTGGCCGTCATGGGTGACGCCATGGACGCTGTCGACGCCTGGGAAAGGACCGTATTCGCGGATGATTTCGGCTGTTGAATGTTTCATGTCTTGCTCCTCGTTCACTGGGTTGGTGAAGTGGATGCTAGTCATTGGGCAGCAACCCTGTGAGTAACAATACCGTCGCGAATCCTGGGACCTGCGGGGTCATCCAGCGACGGGCCCGGCCATGACCGAACGACTGCACCTTGCCCGCAACCGCCAGCGTGTCGAGGGCTCGTTGCACGGTGCGCTGACTGGCGCCAAGCGCCAACGCCAGGGCCGAACTCGACCACGATTCGCCGTCAGCGAGGAAGGCGAGCAGCGTCGCATGCTGCTCTTCGACAGGCCGCGCCAGCACCACGACGTCACGCGCATCCTGCGGCACCAACGCAAACCCTCGCGGGGTCGCGACGACATCGGCGATCAGGTGCAGCGCCGCGCGCAGCCGCCCGAGCTCGACGCGCAACCGCGCGCGATGGGAGTCATCCGCGACTTTCATACGAAAGGCGCGCGCAATCAACGTCTCCCTTGGCACGTCGGCAGGCCACGCTTCGCCCAACGCCCGGGCGAGCGCGAATAACACCGGCCGGCGGGCGAGTGAAACCGCCGAGCCTGCATCGCGCACGACATACCGGCAGGCGTCCACGACCAGCTTAGGGGATGCCAATAACGCTTCAATCTCATCGAGCAGCAGCGGCTGTTCCTGGCCACCGACAATCAGCCGCGCCGCCGGTGTGTCGAGGATGCGGGCGGCGCTTTCGACCTCGGCCGTCAACGCGGGGATAGCGGCATGTTGTGCGGCACGCTCGGCCCGTTCAAGTGCAGCGCGCGCTGCTTTTGTTTGCAGGCGACGCATCGCAATGCCTGCCACGACCAGCTCGTAGGCCGCCTTCGATGCGGGCGGTAACGGTGTCGGATCGAGTTCGGCGAGCCGGTGCTCAGCCTCGTCGAGGTGCCCGATCAACAGCAAGCGGCGGATTTCGAGGTACCGCGCATGGGCGGCGTTGACCCAGTCGCCGTGCGCCTGAAGCGTCACCCGCGCGGCGTCGAGTGCCTTGGTTGGCCAGTTCAGGTCCCGCGAGGCGAGCGCGATCTCGGCCTCGGCGACGACACATCGCGCGCGGGCCAACGCCTCTTTCGGCGCGAAAGCACGTGCGGCGCTGCGCACCAGCGCCTTCGCGCGCACCAGGTCTCCCAGCTGCGCCATCGCGATGCCACGAAGCGCGAGCGCCGGCGCATCGTCGCGCAAGGCGATGCGGTTCAGCGCGCCGAGGGGATCACCCGCCGCAAGCGCACGCGCTGCAGCGGTGATCAGCGAATCCATCTGAAGCGCGCCACCTGTCACCCCCACCGTCCGATGCCCGCTGATCAGTCTATCTCACGACCGCCCGGCCGCACGCTGATCGACCGCAGGCTCGACAGCTCCTACATCTATGGTTACCCCCTTTTCTGCAATACTGTTCTTGATGCGTGTTTGGCTTGCTTTCATCTATCCG
>NZ_JBXAOA010000076.1:0-13865 GCF_058802325.1 Pseudomonas sp. GW822-FHT02E03
CCCCCCCCCCCCCCCCCCCCCCCCCCCCCCCCCCCCCCCCCCCCCCCCCCCCCCCCCCCCCGCTCCCACAGGGAATGTGCAATTTTTTTGGAGAGGGATTTCAGATGGGACTGTGAGGGTCAGCAACATCGTTGCTGACCCTGGACACAGATCCGGTGGGCCTGATCAGATCATCGGGCCCTGAGGGTCTCAGGCGTCGGGCGCCTGATCTTTCGGTGCTTCAGTTTCGTCTGTAGCCACTTCGCCTTCGGTATCCGGGTTCAGTGCTGCTGCTTCTTCTTCAGCTGTAGCTTTCTTGCGCTGAAGCTTTTCCTCTTTCTTCTGCTCCTTGGCCAAGTCTCTCTGACGTTTGGCGAAGGAATAATTAGGTTTAGCCATGGGCGATCCTCTGGGGTCGAAGGTGAGGTTGAGCGGCGCATATTCTGCCCTGTATCGATGCCGAGCCGTTAGCTGGGTTTTTGCTCGGTCCATTTTGGCGGTACCGAGGGTTGCCAGGCGTCCAGTGCATCGAGCAGGGTTTGCGGCGATTCGCTCATTTGCAGCATGTCACGGTGCGCTTCGCGAACGAAGCCTTCGCCGACGATATGATCAAGAAAAGACGTCAACTTGCTGTAGAAACCGTTTACTTCCAGCAAACCCAGCGGTTTTCCGTGATAGCCGAGCTGGCCCCAGGTCCAGACTTCGAACAGCTCTTCCAGCGTGCCCAGGCCGCCGGGCAGAGCAATAAAGGCATCGCTGAGCTCGGCCATTCGCGCCTTGCGCGCATGCATGCCGTCGACCACTTCCAGGCGAGTCAGGCCGCTGTGGCCGATTTCCTTGTCTTTGAGGCTCTGCGGGATGATCCCGATCACTTCACCGCCGGCCGCCAGCGCCGCATCGGCAACGATCCCCATTAGCCCGACGGCGCCGCCGCCATAGACCAGGGTCAGCTTGCGCTCGGCCAACGCTCGCCCCAGGGCGACAGCCGCTTCACGATAAGCCGGGTTAGTGCCAGTGCTGGCACCGCAAAATACACAAACGGACGCTAAAGACATGCCTTACTCCATGGTCATCAGGGCCACAGAGTAAAGGCAGGCTTGCCTCGTTCCAAGGGTTAAACCTCGCGTTTTGGTGTTTCACAGGTGCCACTGGCGCCGCAGGCGTAGGCGGCGAGCAAACTGCACAACAAGCTGTTGAAAGGCATGACAGACGCTCCAGATGAGAGATGACGGCCCTGATGATAGGGCCGTGCCAGACGTCTGGCTGGTAGATTGTTTCGATGAGTGTCATAGTCCGAAAGTTGTATACAATTTTTGATTCAGGTCATAGGAACTTGCGAAGATTTCAGGCAGTCTTCTGTCCATTAGCACTTTTGTTAACCCTGCCTTGGAGATTCACCATGTTTGCCAAACTTGTTGCGGTATCCCTGCTGACACTGGCCAGCAGCCAATTGATGGCCGCCGAATGCAAGGTCACTGTCGACTCCACTGACCAGATGTCCTTCGATACCAAGGACATCACCATCGACAAGAGCTGCAAGACGTTCACCGTGGAACTGAAACATTCTGGCAGCCTGCCGAAAAACGTCATGGGTCATAACTGGGTGCTGAGCAAAGAAGCCGACATGCAGCCGATCGCCACTGACGGCCTGTCGGCTGGCATCGACAAGAACTACCTGAAAGACGGCGATACCCGCGTCATCGCCCACACCAAAGTCATCGGCGCGAAGGAAACCGACTCGGTAACTTTCGACGTGTCGAAGCTCAATGCTGCTGAAAAATACGGTTTCTTCTGCTCGTTCCCAGGCCACATCTCGATGATGAAAGGCACTGTTACCCTGAAGTGATTAAATTGCGTTCATAAAAAAAGCGTCCTGCGAGGGACGCTTTTTTTATGCCTGACGATAGACCGAGTCATCGTTTTTCGCGGGCAAGCCTCGTTCCTACAGGATTTGTGTCGTGCCCATTACCGGGGTCCGACACAAAATCTGTGGGAGCGTGGCTTGCCCGCGAAGGCGTCGGTACAGACTCCGACGTCCTTATGGCGCAAACGGCATCACGCGCTTGTGATGGGTCTTTTTGTACGTGTCGCAGATGATCTTGAACGCTTCCTCACGTACCGGCTCACCATGCAGGAAGGCATCGATCTCGGCGTAGGTCACGCCGTGGGATGCTTCGTCCGGTTTGCCCGGTGACAGGTCTTCAAGGTCGGCGGTCGGGATTTTTTCCACCAGCGACTCCGGCGCGCCGAAGCTGCGGGCAATCGTCCGGACCTGATTTTTCACCAGGCCGCTCAGCGGTGCGAGGTCGCAGGCGCCGTCACCGAATTTGGTGAAGAAGCCCATCACCGCTTCTGCCGCGTGATCGGTGCCGATCACCAGGCCATGAGCCGCGCCAGCGATGGTGTATTGCGCGACCATGCGCATCCGCGCCTTGGTATTGCCCAACACGAAGTCCACCGAGACCGCGTGCTTGCCTTCGAAGGCCGCCACTTCACTGGCCAGGGATTTGACTGCAGGGCCGATGTTCACCGTGTGGCGCTCATCCGGGGCAATGAAGTCCACCGAAGCCTGGGCGTCGTGTTCATCGAACTGCGTTTCGTATGGCAGGCGCACGGCGATGAACTTGTAGTTGCTGTCCCCGGTACGTTCGCGCAGTTCACGCATGGCACGCTGGGCAAGCAGGCCGGCGGTCAGAGAATCGACGCCACCGCTGATGCCGAGCACCAGGGTCTTGAGCCCGGAATCGACCAGGCAGTCCTGGATGAAGGTGATCCGCCGGGCGACTTCAGCCTCAAGGGCGAGTTGGTCCGCGAAGGGCGGCTGGACCTTGAGCTGTTCAGCAATCTCACGCTGTACGGCTTGCATGAATTCACTCCTTGCTTGATGTACTGGAAAGGGTGGCAGGTACTTGGAAAACATGTCGCAAGTAGGCGACGAAATTCGGGTCTTTACAGTGAGTCTTGCCAGGCTCATCAGAAATTTTGGCCACCGGTTGACCATTGCAGGCCGTCATTTTAAGCACGATGCTCATCGGTTCGACACCCGCAATGTCACACGTCAGGTTAGTGCCGATACCGAAGCTGACATTGATCCGACCGCGCAATGCCCGAAAAATCTCCAGAGATTTGGGTAGCGTCAGGCTGTCGGAAAACACCAGGGTTTTGCTCATCGGGTCGATGCCAAGCTTGTGGTAGTGGGCAATGGCTTTTTCCGCCCACTGTACCGGGTCACCGGAGTCGTGGCGCAAGCCGTCGAAGAGCTTGGCAAAGAACAGGTCGAAATCGTTGAGGAAGGCATCGGAGGTGATGCAGTCGGTCAAGGCGATCCCCAGCAAACCCCGGTATTCGCGGACCCAACAGTCGAGGGCGGCAATCTGGCTGTCGATCAGCCGTGGACCGAGTTGCTGGTGGGCCATGATCCATTCGTGAGCCATGGTGCCCAGCGGCTTCATGTCCAGCTCCCGGGACAGGTGCACGTTGCTGGTACCGACGAAGCGACCGGGGAAGTCATGCTTGAGCACGTTCACCACTTCTTCCTGTACACGGTACGAAAAGCGACGGCGGGTGCCGAAATCGGCTACCTGCAACTCGGACAATTCGTCCGCGCTGGCGTTGGCGGACAGCCAGTCGAACTTGCGATAGAGCTGTTCACGGGCCTGTTCCAGAATGATTTCCCGGTAGCGATAACGGTTGCGCACTTCGCTGACCATGGCCAGTAGCGGCACTTCGAAAAGAATCACGTGCAGCCACGGCCCGCGCAGACGGATGAACAACTCGCCGTTTTCAATGCCGGTATGGATATAGCGAAGATTGAAGCGGAACAGACCGAGAAAACGCAGGAAGTCCGGTTTCAGGAAGCTGATGCGCTCCAGGAAACTCAATTGATCGGCACTCAGGCTCAACTCAGCCAGGCGCTCAATCTGGAAACGGATCTCCGCCAGGTATGGGCGCAGATCCTCACTGTTACGGCAACGAAACTCCCATTCGACTTCCACGTTCGGGTAGTTGTGCAGCACCGCCTGCATCATCGTCAGTTTGTAGAAGTCGGTGTCGAGCAGGTTCTGCACGATGCGATCGGCAAACACACTCTCGCTCATAACGGGGTTCTCCAGGCTGGCCGCGGCCCGTGGCAGCGACGTTGCAGCTGTTTCAATGAATGGGGCTAGTGGCGCATATCAGCGGTGAGGATTGCCAGCGATTTTTTAGATCGCAGCAGATCCCTGTGGGAGCGGGCTTGCTCGCGAAAGCGTAATGCCAGTCAACATTGATGTTGAATGTGCCGGCCCCTTCGCGAGCAAGCCCGCTCCCACAGGTATTGAGTGCAACCCTAAATTTGCGGTATGTCTGGATTATCGATTTGCTCCAGCATCCACTTCACAAAATCCCGCACCTTGGGTACTTCCGCCGAATGCTCCGGGTACGCCAGGTAATAGGCGTCGGTGCTGGGCATTGCATGCTTCCAGGGAATGACCAGTTTGCCGTCAGCCAATTCCTCTTCCACCAGAAACTTCGGCAGCAGCGCCACGCCGCAGCCGACCTGCGCGGCGCGGATGCACATGTAGAAGGTTTCGAAACGCGGGCCGTGGTAGCTGTGTTCGGTGTGGTAGCCCTGACTGTCGAACCAGTCGTGCCAGGCCTGGGGCCGGGAAGCGTTCTGCAGCAGGACCAGGTCGGTGAGTTGCGTAGGGTCGGTAAACGGCGTATCCGGCAGGCTGCCCGGTGCGCAGACCGGCACCAGTTCCTCGCCAAACAGCTTCAGGCATTCGGTGCCGGGCCGTGAGCCCTGGCCAAAGTAGAACGCCAGGTCACTGCGACCTTGCAGCAGGTCGTCGGCTTCCTGCTCGCTGCACAAGTCCAGATGGATCGACGGATGGCGCAGGCGCCAGCCTTTCAGGCGCGGCACCAGCCAGCGTGCACCGAAGGTCGGAGGTGTCGAGACACGCAAGACTTCGGTATCACCGCCGTAGGAGCGTAGGTAATGGGTCGACATTTCGACTTGGGTGAGAATTTTTCGCACTTCCACCAAGTACAAATCGCCGGCGGGGGTCATTTGCAGACGTCGGCGCACCCGGCGGAACAACAAGTGTTGCAACAACTCTTCGAGTTGCGCGACCTGTTTGCTCACGGCGCTCTGCGTCAGGTTCAGCTCTTCGGCGGCACGAGTGAAGCTCAAATGCCGGGTCACGGCCTCGAAGCACTGCAACGCGGTGATCGACGGCAAGTAGCGTTTATTCAGCATGGGTGGTCCTTTTTCTTGTTTCTCTGTGCTCTTTTTTACCGGCAGATTCGCAGCATGAATAAACGGAATGATATCTCTCTTAAAGGTCGTTTGTTGGGTAACCTCCGGGGAGCTAAAACTACAGGTCTGATCAGCCGGATTAATCCGGCTGCACGTTTTCTGTTTTTTGCTTGAGGAGTGACCCATGGTTGCCGCATTGCTTGATCGTCTTGGTGTGAACCCGGCCCTGTACCAGAACGGCAAAGTGCCGGTGCATTCGCCTATCGATGGCAGCCGTATCGCTGCCGTGAACTGGGAAGGCGCCGCTGAAGTCGAGCAGCACATCAGTCGCGCAGATCATGCGTTCGAACTGTGGCGCAAGGTTCCGGCGCCACGCCGCGGTGAATTGGTGCGCCAATTGGGCGACATCCTGCGCGAGTACAAAGCCGACCTCGGTGAGCTGGTGTCTTGGGAAGCTGGCAAGATCACTCAGGAAGGTTTGGGTGAAGTTCAGGAAATGATCGACATCTGCGACTTCGCGGTCGGTCTGTCCCGTCAGCTGTACGGTTTGACCATCGCCTCCGAGCGTCCTGGCCACCACATGCGCGAAACCTGGCACCCACTGGGCATCGTCGGCGTGATCAGTGCGTTCAACTTCCCGGTCGCCGTTTGGGCCTGGAATGCCACGCTGGCGCTGGTCTGCGGTAACCCGGTGATCTGGAAACCGTCGGAGAAAACCCCGCTGACCGCGTTGGCCTGCCAGGCATTGTTCGACCGCGTCCTGAAAAATTTCAGCGACGCACCGCCGCACCTGAGCCAAGTGATTATCGGCGGCCGCGATGCCGGCGAAGCGCTGGTCGATGACCCGCGTGTCGCATTGGTCAGCGCCACCGGCAGCACCCGCATGGGCCGCGAAGTGGCGCCGAAAATCGCGGCACGTTTCGCGCGTAGCATTCTGGAACTGGGCGGCAACAACGCGATGATCCTCGGCCCAAGCGCCGATCTGGACATGGCCGTACGGGCGATTCTGTTCAGCGCCGTCGGCACCGCCGGTCAGCGTTGCACCACGTTGCGTCGCCTGATCGCCCACGAGTCGGTGAAGGAAGAAATCGTCACCCGCCTCAAAGCTGCTTACTCCAAGGTGCGCATCGGCCATCCGCTGGAAGGCAATCTGGTGGGGCCGCTGATCGACAAACACAGCTTCGAAAACATGCAGGACGCGCTGGAGCAGGCCTTGAGCGAAGGCGGCCGGGTGTTCGGCGGCAAGCGTCAGCTGGAAGACAAATTCCCCAACGCTTACTACGTTTCGCCAGCCATCGTTGAAATGCCGGAGCAGAGCGATGTGGTGTGCAGCGAAACCTTCGCGCCGATTCTGTACGTGATCGGTTACAACGATTTCGAAGAGGCATTGCGCCTGAACAACGCCGTGCCACAAGGCCTGTCGTCGTGCATCTTCACCACCGACGTGCGTGAAGCCGAGCGGTTCATGTCGGCGGTGGGCAGCGATTGCGGCATCGCCAACGTCAACATCGGCCCGAGCGGCGCGGAGATTGGCGGTGCGTTTGGCGGCGAGAAGGAGACGGGCGGTGGTCGTGAGTCCGGTTCGGATGCATGGCGCGGGTACATGCGTCGTCAGACCAATACCGTTAACTATTCGCTGGAGTTGCCGTTGGCTCAGGGGATTACATTCGATTAAGCAGCGGCAAGCTACAAGCTTCAAGCTTCAAGCAGACTGGCTTGCAGCTTGTAGCTTGCGTCTTGTAGCTGCTCCGACAGGAGCTTGCAATGCCGTTACGCGAAGAGTGTCTGTGGGAAAAACTGACGCCGCAAAGGCCCGACAACGTGGCGCTCAAGGGTGAGGTGACGGTGGATGTCTGCGTCATCGGTGCCGGTTTCACCGGTTTGTCGGCGGCGGTGCATCTGCTGGAACAAGGTAAAAGTGTCTGTGTGCTGGAAGCCCATCGCGCGGGTCATGGCGGTTCGGGGCGTAACGTCGGGCTGGTCAATGCCGGAATGTGGATTCCACCGGATGAAATCGAAGTCGGTTTCGGCGAGGCGGTCGGCAGTCAGCTCAACCGCATGCTGGGTGCGGCGCCGTCTCTGGTGTTCAGCCTGGTCGATAAATACAACATCGATTGCCAGTTACGCCGCGAAGGCACGTTGCACATGGCGCACAACGCGCGTGGCGAAGCGGATCTGCGCAGTCGCGAAGAACAATGGAAACGTCGTGGTGCACCGGTGGAGCTGTTGACCGGTCAAGCCTGCGAACAAGCCACCGGCACAAAAAAGATCGCCGCCGCCTTGCTCGATCGGCGTGCCGGCACGATCAATCCGATGGCCTACACCACGGGGCTGGCCAACGCGGCCATCAGCCTCGGCGGTCAGCTGTTCGATCATTCCCCGGTCACCCGACTCGAACGTCAGGGCCAGCGTTGGTCGGTACAAACCGCCCAGGGGTCGGTGCTGGCCGAGCAGGTGGTCATCGCCTCCAACGCCTATACCGAAGGTGACTGGACGGAGCTGCGGCGCAATTTCTTCCCCGGTTATTACTATCAAGTGGCCTCGGTGCCGCTGACTGAAGACGCCGCGCAGCAGATTCTGCCCGGCGGCCAGGGTTCCTGGGATACCCGACAAGTGCTCAGCAGCATCCGTCGCGATGCCGAAGGGCGGTTGTTGCTCGGCAGTCTCGGCAATGGCAACCAGAAACCGACCTGGTTCCTGAAAGCCTGGGCCGACCGGGTTCAGCAGCATTACTTCCCGTACCTCAAACCAGTGGAGTGGGAATGCACCTGGACCGGTTGCATCGCTTTCACCCCCGATCATTTGATGCGCCTGTTTGAGCCGGCGCCGGGTCTGGTGGCCGTCACCGGCTACAACGGGCGAGGCGTGACCACCGGTACAGTCGTCGGCAAAGCCTTTGCCGATTATTTGTGTAATGGAAATCCTCAGGCCTTGCCGATTCCTTTCGCGCCCATGCAGCCATTAGCGGGTGTGGGGCTGCGAAGCTGCCTGTATGAGGCTGGATTTTCGTTGTATCACGCGGGCCAGTGCCTGCGGATCGTCATCTGATTGTTGAAATATGTTGCTGGAAGCGGCGCTTTTCAGCGAAGCGGCTAGCCTGTAATGGTGCGGGTTGTAGCAGTCCCCGCACCAGCAGTGTGCAGTTCGGTGACGCGGGCTGTTACAGGCTGGTTGCACATCGTTTGGCGTTGCGGTTGCAATGATGGCGCGTGCGGGTTGCGCCTTTAAAAATAAATGGTTTCACCTCCCGCGGTTTAGACGGTTGCACGCCCAATGAAAATGGGCCCGAAACAGTCGAAAAAACAATAAGGCAGCGACTTTTCCCAGAATAAAAAACCGATGGCACGGCCCTTGCTCTGAGCATTCAGTGAAGTCGCAGTGCCAACTAAAAAAAACCTTGGAGCACCACCTCATGTCCCAGACGTTTTACAAGAAAGGCTTTCTGGCCCTCGCAGTGGCAACTGCGTTGGGTGTTTCTGCGTTTGCTCAGGCTGACATCAAGATCGGCGTAGCGGGTCCAATGACGGGCGCCAACGCGGCATTTGGCGAGCAGTACATGAAGGGTGCGCAAGCAGCGGCTGATGCAGTCAACGCCGCTGGCGGTGTCAACGGGGAAAAAATCGTACTGGTCAAAGGCGATGATGCCTGCGAACCGAAACAGGCTGTGACGGTCGCCAAGGACCTGACCAACCAGAAAGTCGCTGGCGTAGTCGGTCACTTCTGCTCCTCGTCGACCATCCCGGCCTCCGAGATCTACGACGAAGCGGGCATCATCGCGATCACTCCAGGTTCCACTAACCCGGCTGTCACCGAACGCGGTCTGAGCGCCATGTTCCGTATGTGCGGGCGTGACGACCAGCAAGGCATCGTCGCCGGCGACTATATTGTTGACGTGCTCAAGGGCAAGAAAGTGGTGGTCCTGCACGACAAGGATACCTACGGCCAAGGTCTGGCGGATGCTACCAAGGCTCAACTGGCCAAGCGCGGTGTAACGCCAGTGCTGTATGAAGGCCTGACCCGCGGCGAAAAAGACTTCAGCACCATCGTTACCAAAATCCGCGGCGCTGGCGCCGACGTCGTTTACTTCGGTGGTCTGCACCCGGAAGCCGGCCCTCTGGTTCGTCAACTGCGTGAGCAAGGCCTCAAGGACGTCAAGTTCATGTCCGACGACGGCATCGTGACCGACGAACTGGTGACCACCGCTGGCGGTCCGCAATTCGTTGACGGCGTACTGATGACCTTTGGCGCCGACCCACGCCTGCTGCCAGACAGCAAGACCGTGGTGGACGATTTCCGCAAGAAAGGCACCGAGCCTGAAGGCTACACCCTGTACGCCTATGCTTCGGTCCAGACCCTGGCTGCAGCCTTCAACGGCGCCAAGTCCAACAAGGGCGAAGAAGCGGCTGCATGGCTGAAGAAGAACCCGGTCAAGACCGTCATGGGCGAGAAGACCTGGGACAGCAAGGGCGACCTGAAAATCTCCGACTACGTGGTTTACCAGTGGGACAAGGATGGCAAATACCACCAGCTGGAAAAACAGAAGTGATATGACTTGCTGATTGCCCGGCGCCTTGTGCGCCGGGCAATCAAAGAACATGTCCGTGCAGTACCTGTCTTTTCTCGTAGAGCTGCATATCACCGTGTTGCGTCGGCGGCTGAACCCCGGTCCGGCGCACCCGGTTTTTGTGCAGTCTCTCAAATGCGTGAGATTGCGTTATGGATGGTATTTTCCTGCAGCAACTGGTCAACGGCCTGACCCTCGGGTCGGTCTATGGCCTGATCGCCATCGGCTACACAATGGTCTATGGCATCATCGGCATGATCAACTTCGCCCACGGCGAGGTTTACATGATTTCCGCTTACCTCGCGGCAATCAGTCTGGCTCTGCTGGCATACTTCGGTATTGAATCCTTCCCCCTGCTGATGCTTGGCACACTGGTCTTCACCATCATCGTCACGGCGGTGTATGGCTGGGTCATCGAGCGCGTCGCCTACAAACCGCTGCGCAACTCCACCCGACTGGCACCGCTGATCAGCGCCATCGGTATTTCGCTGATCCTGCAAAACTATGCACAGATTTCCCAAGGCGCCCGTCAACAGGGAGTACCGACGCTACTGACCGGTGCATGGCGAGTTGAAGTCGGGACCGGCTTCGTCCAGCTGACCTACACCAAGATCTTCATTCTGGTTGCCGCGTTCGTCGGGATGGCCCTGCTGACCTACGTCATCAAGTACACCAAGCTCGGTCGTATGTGCCGCGCCACCCAGCAAGACCGCAAGATGGCCTCGATCCTGGGGATCAACACCGATCGCGTCATTTCCTACGTGTTCATCATCGGTGCGGCGATGGCGGCCCTGGCCGGCGTGCTGATCACCATGAACTACGGCACATTCGACTTCTACGCGGGCTTCATCATTGGCATCAAGGCGTTCACCGCCGCGGTACTTGGCGGGATCGGCTCTCTGCCAGGGGCAATGCTTGGCGGGATCATTCTCGGGATCTCCGAGTCGCTGTTCTCCGGATTGGTCAACTCGGACTACAAAGACGTTTTCAGCTTCTCGCTGCTCGTTCTCGTTCTGGTCTTTCGGCCCCAAGGCCTGCTCGGCCGTCCTCTTGTGTCGAAGGTGTAAGCGATGTCTTCAACCACTAAAAAAACCATTGATCTCAAAAGAAGCCTGGTTGACGCGATTCTTGCCGGCCTGGTGGCCCTGATTGTGTTCGGCCCGATTGTTGGCGTGGTCCTCGACGGCTACGGCTTCAACCTGGAAGCGACCCGGGTGGCATGGATTGTCGCCATCGTCATGGCTGGCCGCTTTGCCTTGAGCCTGTTCCTGCAAACCCCCAAGGGCCTGAGAATTCTCGAAGGCTTTGAAAGCACTGGCTCCGGGGTTCATGTACTGCCGCCTGATTACAAATCCCGCTTGCGCTGGATCATTCCGGTGATGATCGTCATCGCCGTGGTGTTCCCGTTCTTCTCCAACTCCTACCTGCTGGGCGTGGTCATTCTCGGGCTGATCTACGTTCTGTTGGGCCTGGGGCTGAACATCGTGGTCGGCCTGGCCGGCCTGCTCGACCTCGGTTATGTGGCGTTCTACGCCATTGGTGCCTACGGCCTGGCGCTCGGTTATCAATACCTGGGGCTGGGTTTCTGGACGGTGCTGCCGCTGGCGGCAATCACTGCCGGGTTAGCCGGTTGCATCCTGGGTTTTCCAGTACTGCGCCTGCACGGTGACTACCTGGCGATCGTGACGCTGGGGTTCGGTGAAATCATCCGGTTGATCCTCAATAACTGGCTGTCCCTGACCGGCGGCCCGAACGGTATGGCGGCTCCGTTGCCAACGTTCTTTGGCCTGGAGTTTGGCAAAAGAGCGAAGGAGGGAGGCGTTCCGTTTCATGAGTTCTTCGGCATTGCCTATAACCCGGACGTGAAGTACTACTTCATATACGCAGTGTTGTTCCTGGTGGTTCTGGCCGTGCTGTACATCAAGCACCGCTTGACCCGGATGCCGGTCGGCCGTGCGTGGGAAGCGTTGCGTGAAGACGAAATCGCCTGCCGTTCCATGGGCCTGAACCATGTACTGGTCAAGCTCTCGGCGTTCACTATCGGCGCATCGACTGCCGGCCTGGCGGGTGTGTTCTTCGCTACTTATCAGGGGTTCGTCAACCCGACCTCGTTCACCTTCTTCGAATCGGCCCTGATCCTCGCCATCGTCGTCCTCGGCGGCATGGGTTCGACCATCGGCGTGGTGATTGCGGCGTTCGTGCTGACTGTCGCCCCGGAACTGCTGCGCGGCTTCGCTGAGTATCGCGTGCTGCTGTTCGGCATCCTGATGGTATTGATGATGATCTGGCGACCGCGCGGCCTGATTCGGATCAGCCGCACCGGTGTGACCCCGCGTAAAGGAGTAGCGCCATGAGCGAAGTCGTACTCTCGGTAGACAAACTGATGATGCACTTTGGCGGCATCAAGGCTCTGAGCGATGTCAGCCTGAAGGTCAAGCGCAACTCGATCTTCGCCCTGATCGGCCCCAACGGCGCTGGCAAGACCACCGTGTTCAACTGCCTGACCGGGTTTTACAAAGCGTCCGGCGGGCATATCGAACTCAACACCCGCGGTGTGAAAACCGACGTCATCAAAATGCTCGGGGAACCGTTCAAGGCCGTCGATTTCGTTTCACCCAAAAGCTTTATCAACCGACTCCGCTACAAGATGTTCGGCGGCACGCACCTGATCAACCGTGCCGGTCTGGCGCGGACTTTCCAGAACATTCGCCTGTTCAGGGAAATGTCGGTGCTGGAAAACCTGCTGGTGGCCCAGCATATGTGGGTCAACCGCGGCATGCTGGCCGGCATCCTCAACACAAAGGGTTACCGCAAGGCCGAAAGCGATGCGCTGGACCATGCGTTCTACTGGCTGGAAGTGGTGGATCTGGTGGACTGCGCCAACCGCCTGGCCGGTGAGCTGTCCTACGGTCAGCAACGCCGTCTGGAGATCGCCCGGGCCATGTGTACCCGGCCGCAGATCATCTGCCTCGACGAACCGGCCGCCGGCCTCAACCCTCAGGAAACCGAAGCGCTGAGCGCGATGATCCGGCTGCTGCGCGACGAGCACGATCTGACCGTGGTGCTGATCGAACACGACATGGGCATGGTAATGAGTATTTCCGACCACATCGTTGTACTGGACCACGGCGTTGTCATTGCCGAGGGCGGGCCTGAAGCGATTCGACACGATCCGAAAGTGATTGCCGCCTACCTGGGCGCCGAAGAAGAGGAAGTGGTATGAGTAAACCCATCCTCGAACTCAAGGATCTGGACGTGTTCTACGGGCCGATCCAGGCCCTGAAGAAAGTCTCGTTGCACATCAATGAAGGTGAAACCGTCAGCCTGATCGGCTCCAACGGTGCCGGCAAATCGACCCTGCTGATGTCGATCTTCGGCCAGCCGCGGGCGGCTGACGGGCAAATCGTCTATCAGGGTGTGGATATCACCCACAAGTCGTCCCACTACATTGCGTCCAACGGTATTGCTCAATCGCCGGAAGGCCGGCGGGTGTTCCCTGACATGACCGTCGAGGAAAACCTGTTGATGGGTACGATTCCAATTGGTGACAAGTACGCCAAGGAAGACATGCAACGCATGTTCGAGTTGTTTCCACGGCTCGAAGAACGGCGTACCCAACGCGCCATGACCATGTCTGGCGGCGAGCAGCAAATGCTCGCCATCGCCCGGGCGCTCATGAGCCGGCCAAAGCTGTTGCTGCTCGATGAGCCGAGCCTGGGTCTGGCGCCGATTGTGGTGAAACAGATCTTCGCGACCCTGCGGGAACTGGCCAGCACCGGTATGACCATCTTCCTGGTGGAGCAGAACGCTAACCACGCTCTCAAGTTGTCGGACCGGGCCTACGTGATGGTCAACGGCGAGATCCGCCTCAGCGGCACCGGCAAGGAGCTGCTGGTGAACGATGAGGTGCGTAACGCCTACCTCGGCGGCCACTGAGTTCTCCATGCAACAACGAGCCCCGACGAGCAATCGCCGGGGCTTTTTTCTATCCATAAAACACCACAAACCCTGTGGGAGCGGGCTTGCTCGGGTAGAAACCGGAGACATCCTTTACGTTTTAAACCGGAGACATCGTTTACAGGT
>NZ_JBXAOA010000077.1:0-13615 GCF_058802325.1 Pseudomonas sp. GW822-FHT02E03
CCCCCCCCCCCCCCCCCCCCCCCCCCCCCCCCCCCCCCCCCCCCCCCCCCCCCCCCCCCCGCTCCCACATTTTGGTTGGCGGTGTTCTTACGGCCAATGCCGAGTGAAGACCGGCGCCAATGCCGGGTGGCGGTCGAAGCGTTCGAGCCAGGCGAAGAACCCCGGCCGCGCAACACGCAAGTGTTCCCGGGTGCCCGCCCACCGCGTCACCACCGCCGCCAGAATATCCAGCGCACCCGGTTTTCCATCGCCCAGGTACAACTTGCCGGCGAACTGATCGGCAAACACCTCCCAACTCCAATGCAGCCGCTGGCGGGCACCGGCCATGAGGTTTTGCCGGGCTGACTCATCAACCTTGGCCAGCCAGCGCTCGGGGTAATCGATGATGCCAATGGCCGCGTAGCAATTGTTGACGATATACACCAGGCCATGAATCACCTGATCACGCTTGATCGGGTTTTCCGGCAACAGGTTCGACTCCGGGAACGTGAGGCCCAGATGAATAAGAATGGCCGCACTCTCGGTGAGAACGCCGCCATCGGGCAGCAGCAGGGTGGGAACCTGCTTGAGCGGGTTGAGCTTCTCCAGCGCCTGAAACGCCTCCGGGGACGCAGAAACATCGATGAAGCGATAAGCGACCTCGCACAGTTCCAGCGCGGCTTCGATGGCGGCCGCACCCGAATTCTGATGCCCGTAGAGCTGGTACATGACTAAATCTCCTCTGCGACTCTCTCTTTGTAGCAGTTGCCGAAGATTGCGCTCGAATACCTCATCAACAATACCAGTCAGTAAGCGCAATCCCTATGGGAACGGGCTTGCTCGCGAAAGCGGTGTGTCAGTCGATATCAATGTGGTCTGTAACACCGCCTTCGCGGGCAAGCCCGCTCCCACAGGTTCTGCGTCTTAACTGACCGGCATTAGCCTCCCCAGCCGGGTTTCTCAGTCTGGCTCGTTCACATCCCTGCGCGCTTCATACAGCGCTGATAACGCTCATCGACCCGCTTGGCGAACCATGCCGTGGTGAGTTTGCGGGTGATTTTTGGGCTTTGCAGAACGATTCCCGGCAATACCGCCCGAGGTAATGGCCGGCCTTCGGCCTGTTCGGCCAGGGCGAAGACGCGTCGATAGAGCCTGGTGTCCTCGAATTCGAGACTTTTACCCTCCTCCAATTGATCCCGAATGGACGGATTACGCATGTCCAATTGCTTGCCGAGGGTACGCACCGCCAATTCCGTGGTGCCCGGCATGATCGAGCCATAACGCACCAGATCGCCATCCAGCGCCAGCGGGATGCCGGTCGCGCGGCTTACCGCGTTCTGAAACGCCGCATTGCGGCTGGCGTACCAACCGGCGTTGAAATCGGCAAAGCGATACAGCGGCTGCTCGTAGCTCACTGGATAACCGAGCAAGTGGGCAATACCGAAATACAGGCCACCGCGACGCGTAAACACTTCGCGGCGAATCGAGCCGTCCACCGGATAGGGATAAGCCCGCGCCTGCTGCTCCGCAAAATCGATGCTGACTTGCATCGGCCCGCCGGTATGCACCGGGTTGAAACCATCGAACAACGTCCGCCCCATTGGTACCATGCCGATGAAATCATCGAAAATCGCGCTGAGTTCTCTTTCACTGCGCGCAGCATTCAGCCGGTCGCTGTAACTTTTACCATTGGGTGAACTGACCTGTAAGGCACCGCTCACCAGCAGGCCAGGGATGTGAGCCTTGGCGGCGCGACGGTCGATTTCGTCCCGGGCAATCTTGCCCAGGCCCGGCACCCGCGGATCAGCCTGAAACGTCGATTCCTGCTCAGTGACCGCGAGTACCGAACACAGGTTTTGCGTGGTCGGTGAAATCTTTTGCGCGGCAAATGCCGCGTAAATGTCCGTGGCCCAGCCCTGGCGGTCGGCTGTCTTGGCCGGGAGCAGACGCATGATCTCTGCCTTGACCTCGGCAGGCTTGCGGGCCGGCGGCTCCTGAGTACGCTGGGTACCGCAACCGGCCAGGACCAACAGTGCCGCGACGCTCATGATCAATCGATTAGCTTGCATGGTGCTCCATCAAAATCCGTTGAGCCGGGTTAACCATACGATCAATGGCATGGCGCAGGCTATGACTGTGGCAGTCGCGGACTGTTCCCCTGCGCTGTAGGGGTGGTTTTCCGTTGGGCAGCCGGGAGGCCAGTGCATTCGGGCTGAACCATACTTGATCCACATACTGCGGAGGACAGGCTCATGAACCGTAGCGACGTGCTGATCATCGGTGCCGGCCCTACCGGGCTGGTACTGGCGCTGTGGTTGAGCAAACTGGGGATTCGGGTACGGATTATCGACAAGACGTCGACACCCGGCACCACTTCACGTGCGCTGGCGGTACAGGCGCGAACGCTTGAACTGTATAGCCAGCTCGACCTCAGCGACGCCGTTGTGCAAAACGGCCATAAAGTGGCCGCAGCGAATTTCTGGGTCAAGGGCGAACCCGTCGCACGCCTGCCGCTGAGCACCATCGGCGAGGGTCTGACGCCCTACGCGTTTCTGGAAATCTATCCGCAAGACGAGCACGAACGCCTGCTGATCGAACGCCTGGAGGCCTTCGGTATTACAGTGGAGCGCGATACCGAACTGCAAAGCTTCGAGGAAACCGGCGACGGCATCACCGCCCGGCTGCGCTTGCCCGATGGCCAGCAGGAAACCTGTCAGGCCTGTTACCTCGCAGGCTGCGATGGCGCCCGGTCGATTGTGCGCAAGACGCTGGACACCGGTTTTCCGGGTGGCACTTACCAGCAGATTTTTTACGTGGCGGATGTGCAGGCTCGCGGCCCCACATTCAATGGTGAACTGCATGTAGATCTCGACGAAGCCGACTTCCTCGCCGTTTTTCCCTTGTCCGACGAAGGTCGCGCCCGACTGATCGGCACGGTTCGCGACGAACGCGCCGACCGTGCCGAAACCCTCCAGTTTGAAGACGTCAGTCGCCGGGCCATCGAGAATTTAAAGCTGAAGATCGATCAGGTGAACTGGTTCTCGACTTACCGCGTGCATCACCGGGTTGCGGATCACTTTCGCACCGGGCGCGCGTTTCTGTTGGGTGACGCCGCCCATGTCCACAGCCCGGCGGGTGGCCAGGGCATGAATACCGGAATTGGCGATGCGATCAATCTGGCCTGGAAACTCGCAACGGTCTTAAGCGGTGGAGCCACGACCAAACTGCTCGACAGTTATGAAACCGAACGCATCGCCTTTGCCCGGCGACTGGTGGCCACCACCGACCGGGTCTTCAGTTTCGTTACGGCCGATGGGCCAATAGCCGACTTGGTGCGTATTCGCGTGGCACCCTTTTTGATCCCGAAAATGATCTCGTTTGAGGCGGCCCGGGAATTCCTGTTTCGCACGGTGTCGCAGACCACCCTCAACTATCGCGGCATGCCGTTGAGCGAAGGTGTTGCTGGCCATGTTCACGGCGGTGATCGCCTGCCTTGGGCCCACGACGGTGAAGGGGACAATTTCGAATCGCTGAAGGACCCGACCTGGCAGGTGCATGTGTATGGCGACACCAGCGACGAAATGATTGCCTGGTGCACCGAGCATCACCTGCCGTTGCAGGTGTTCGACTGGCGGCCGGCGTTTGAAACGGCGGGGCTGGCGCGCAACGGGTTTTACCTGCTGCGGCCGGATACCTATGTGGCGATTGCCGACTACAGCGCCGATCCGAAGGTGATCGAGCGGTATTTCCGGGATCACGGGATTCGGCCGTTCTTCGGCTGAAGATCTTTTGATGATCGTTCCCACGCTCTGCGTGGGAATGCAGCCAAGGACGCTCCGCGTCCCAACAAGCGTGACGCGGAGCGTCACAGGAGGCATTCCCACGCAGAGCGTGGGAACGATCATTCAAGACAGTTAGATCCCGGCCAGGGCCAGGTCCATCGCGAAGTAGGTGAAGATCAAATCCGCTCCGGCACGTTTGATCGCCCCCAGGCTCTCACGCACCACTCGGTCTTCATCGATTGCCCCAGCCTGCGCGGCAAATTTGATCATCGCGTACTCGCCACTCACCTGATACGCCGACAGCGGTAAACGCGATGCTTCGCGAATGTCGCGGATGATGTCCAGGTACGCGCCGGCCGGTTTGACCATCAGCGCGTCAGCGCCTTCCTGCTCGTCCATCAGCGATTCACGCACGGCTTCGCGGCGGTTCATCGGGTTCATCTGATAGCTTTTGCGGTCGCCCTTCAGCGCACTGCCGCCGGCCTCGCGGAACGGGCCATAAAGCGCCGAGGCGAATTTGGTCGAATAGGCCATGATCGCGGTCTGGCTGAAACCCGCTGCATCAAGCGCCCGGCGAATGGCCTGGACCTGCCCGTCCATGGCCGCCGACGGAGCGATCACATCGGCGCCAGCGCGGGCAGCGGCTACGGCTTGTTTGCCGAGGTTGATCAGGGTCTGGTCGTTGTCGACTTCGTGGTGGTGCAGCACGCCGCAGTGGCCGTGGTCGGTGTACTCGCAGAAACAGGTGTCGGACATCACGATCATTTCCGGCACGGCGTCCTTGGCGATGCGTGACATGCGCGATACCAGACCATTGTCGTTCCAGGTATCGCTGCCATTGCTGTCCAGATGATGGGACACGCCAAACGTCATCACCGACTTGATTCCGGCACGGGCATAACGCTCGATCTCCCCAGCCAGCTTCGACTCGGGAATGCGCATCACCCCGGGCATGCTCTTGATCGGCACGAAATCGTCGATTTCTTCCTCGACGAAAATCGGCAGCACCAGATCATTCAAGCTGAACTCGGTTTCCTGGAACAGGCTGCGCAGGCTCGCATTGCGGCGCAGACGGCGTGGACGTGCTTCGGGGAACTGACTGGGCATGGGTCTTCCTGAAAAACGGCGGATGAGACAAAAGTCATAGGGAGCGAAGCTTATGCCCTGCAAGGCGCGGGGCACAAACCTCGATCGCTCAAGACTGCGTTACCGAGGCGGCAACAATCCCCGCATCCAGCACAGAACCCTGTGGGAGCGGGCTTGCTCGCGAAGGCGGCCTATCATTCAATATTGATGTCGACTGCCCCACCGCTTTCGCGAGCAAGCTCGCTCCCACAGGTTAAATCGCCAGTATTCCTGTAATACACGTCACCACTGCGCCGCCAATCCAGATCTCACCCCCCACCTGCTCGACCTGAATCCGCCCGCCGCGGCCCATGGTCAGGCCCTGGCTGACGACATAAGACGCCGGCGCCAGCCCTTCGCTGAACAACCATTGGGCAATCCCGGCGTTCAAGCTGCCGGTGGCTGGGTCTTCTGGCATGCCGTCGCCGGAGATGAACGCACGCACTTCGAACTGCGCCTCAGCGCCATCGCGCTCGACGCACCACGGTGCGATGACACCCACGGCGAGGCCCAGCATCTGCGAATGATCCGGCTGCAAGTCCAGTACCTGCTGACGATCCTCGACCATCACCGCCAGCCAGCCGGCACCGTTGTCGACCCATTGCGCCCGCACAATCGCGCCCGGCGCCAAGCCGAGGCCCCGCCGTACGCGCTCGACCAGTTCGGTGTCCACCGGGCCGGACCTGAGCAGCGGTGGCGCGAGAAACGCCAGCTCCGCCCCCTGTCGACGCACCCGCACCAGGCCGACGCCGCACTCCTGAATGATCTCCTCGCCCTTGGGCACCCCACCGGCCTCGAGCCAGGCATGACAGGTACCGAGCGTCGGGTGACCGGCGAACGGCAACTCCTGAAGCGTGGTGAAGATGCGTACTCGATAGTCGGCCCGAGGGTCCCGGGGTTCGAGCACGAAAGTGGTTTCACTGAGGTTGGTCCAGGACGCGAACGCCGCCATGCGCTCATCGCTGAGCCGGTCTGCACCGAGCACCACCGCCAACGGGTTGCCCTTGAGCGCGACGCGGCTGAAGACATCTACTTGCTTGAAATCGAATGAGCTCATTGCCTGCCTTGGTGATGAGGGGTTCAAAGGGCTTGCTTGGGGATTTCCAGCCCGCGAATCACCGCAGGCCGTGCCAGGAAACGTTCCAGCACGCGGGTGACGTTGGGGAAATTCTGAATGCCGACCAGGTCGCCGGCCTCATAGAAGCCGATCAGGTTGCGCACCCACGGAAAGGTCGCGATGTCGGCGATGGTGTAACGCTCGCCCATGATCCAGTCACGTCCTTGCAAACGGCCCTCAAGAACGCTGAGCAAGCGCTTGCTTTCGTCGACGTAGCGATCGCGAGGGCGCTTGTCTTCGTAGTCCTTGCCGGCGAATTTGTTGAAAAAACCGAGCTGGCCGAACATCGGCCCGATACCGCCCATCTGAAACATCAGCCACTGAAGGGCCTCGTAACGCGCCGCCGATTCCTGCGCCAGCAGTTGCCCGCTCTTGTCGGCGAGGTAAATCAGAATTGCCCCGGACTCGAACAGCGCCAGCGGTTGGTCCCCCGGACCGTGGGGGTCGAGGATCGCCGGGATCTTGTTGTTGGGGTTCAGTGAAAGAAATTCGGGGGACAGCTGATCGTTGGTGTCGAAGCCCACACGATGCGGCTCGTAGGGCAGCCCGATCTCTTCGAGCATGATCGAAACCTTGACGCCATTGGGCGTTGGCAAGGAATAGAGCTGGATCCACTCCGGGTATTGCGCCGGCCATTTTCGAGTGATGGGGAATGCAGACAAATCGGTCATAAGGGGCATCCACGGGAAAAACGGAGTGAAGATCATAATGTAGGCGCTGCCGAAGGCTGCGATCTTTTGGCGTCCTCAGGGGGGCGCCGGAGAGAAAGATCAACAGATCGCAGCCTTCGGCAGCTCCTACAAGGAGTAAGGTGTGTGCCGTGTCCATAAATCCGCAACATCCTGTCGATAACCTTTCCCCCAATCCATTAAAGGTTGCCGCTAAAGTGCCGGGCACCTCGTTCGGATCGAACCAAAGGGCTTCAGAGGACTCTGAGCATTGCCCTGTAGGAAACGGACCGGGTCAACGACATGGAAAACACCCGATGCTGGGAGCTCGCGGTGTCAAGGTTTGTCAGCCTTAACCGAATACGCTGAAGATGACCTATTCGATGATGAATCCATTGAAATTCGCCCACCGCTTCAAACATCGCGCCTATATCTTCCTGCCCTCCCTGCTGGCGGTCAGCGCGTTGTTTTTGTCGCTTGAGTCCAGTGAAAGCCGCGCCCAACCGGCGGACGGCACCCAGACGCTGGTCTTCTTGCGCCACGCGGAAAAACCCGCCGGCGGACTGGGTCAGCTCAATTGTCAGGGGTTGAATCGCGCCATCGACCTGGCCACCTTGTTGCCGGAAAAATTCGGCAAGGCCAACTACGTGTTCGCCGCTAACCCGACACGCAATGTCGAGGAAGGCGAATTTGATAACTCCTACAGTTACATCCGCCCCCTGATGACCATCAGTCCCAGCGCGATCAAGCTCGGTTTGCCGGTGAACATCAACTTCTCGGCCAACGACACCAGCGACCTGGCGGATGAACTGCTGCACGACAAGTATCACAACTCGGTCATTTATACGGCCTGGTCCCACGGGTACCTGCCCGAGCTGATCAACAAGGTCGCCGGGGAAGCCGTCGGCAAGAAACAGAACATCACCGATGATTGGGCATCCAGCGACTACGACTCGCTGTACGTGCTCACACTGACCTGGCACAACGGCAAGGCCAGCCTGAAGAGCCACAGCTACAAGCAAGGTCTGGATAACGGTCAGGAGACCTGTCCGACGTAAGCTGTGATCGTGGTGGCTTCGAGTTTTATAGTGCCTGTCACGGCCTCATCGCGGGCAAGCCCGCTCCCACAGTGGTCTGTGGTGGAACACAGATTTGTGATCGACGCTGCCCCTGGTGGGAGCGGGCTTGCCCGCGATGAGGCCGGCAAAAACAACATTCAAAGCAGCTGTTTGCCACGCTCCCGCAGATACTCAATGACAGCCCCTCGCTCCCCGACAAACTCGATCCGCGTCCCCTTTTTCTCCCGCTGAAACGCATACATCGGGTCGTAATACTCGCGCAGCAACCCTTCGATCCACCCCCGGTGCATATCCACCGCACCGCTGTTCGCCTGTTCTGCCAGCGCGTCTTCCATCAAGGTCAACATCCGCTGATGACGTTCGCCGCCCAGCCTTTTCTGGACATTGTTCAGGCTCGCCAGCAAACGCTCGGAAAACAGCGCGAAGCCTTCATCGCCATACACTTCGATGAACTCGGCGCACAAGTCCACCACGTAATCACGCAGGATCCGTTCGACACGCCCTTCCAGGCTGTCTTCCAGCCAGACCATCGGAAATTGCTGCATGCCCTGATACAGCGGCAACGGCAAGGCGCAACTGCCGACCATGCGGCTCTCGTCTTCCAGCACGAACTGTTCGATACCACGGGCACGCTTCTTCAGCACATCCACGGCCAGGCGGTTTTCAAAGTCGATGTTGGAGGGTTGGCCGGTGGCGCGTTTGCCGAAGCTGGAGCCGCGATGATGGGCGTGGCCTTCAAGGTCCAGCCCGTTGCTCAATTGCGTGAGCACCTCGGTCTTGCCGGTGCCGGTCATACCGCCCAGCAAAACGAAATCGCACTGGGCAATGGCCTGATCGAGCGTGTCGAGCAAGAAGGTGCGCATGGCCTTGTAGCCGCCACCGACCCGCGGATAGTCGATACCTGCTTCGTCCTTGAGCCATTGCTGAACAATCTGCGAACGCAAACCGCCGCGAAAACAATACAAATACCCATCTGGATGCGCCCGGGCAAAATCGGCCCAGGCCTGGATGCGCTCGGCCTTGATCTCGCCGGCCACCAATTGATGTCCCAGCGTGATGGCCGCTTGCTGACCTTGCTGCTTGTAGCAAGTGCCGATCCGTTGCCGCTCGAGGTCATTCATCAGCGGCAGGTTGACCACCCCGGGGAATGAGCCCTTGAGGAATTCGACCGGCGCGCGGGTATCCATCATCGGCCGGTCGTTGAGGAAGATGTCGCGGTAATCGGTGAAGTCGATAGACATCAAATCACCTCTACCGCGTTAGTCTGTCGCTCAACCAGTTCGCCGATCGGCTCAAGGGCCAGACCGAGTTCGGCTGCTACCATCAGAAACTGTTCATTGCCCTCAGGCGTGACCGCAATCAGCAGGCCACCGCTGGTCTGCGGATCGCAGAGCACGCGCTTGTGCATTTCCTGAAGCCGCCCCAGTTTGCTGGCATAGCTGTCGAAATTGCGCAGCGTGCCGCCCGGCACGCAGCCCTGATCGAGGTAATACTCGACACCCGGCAGGCGCGGCACCCGGTCATATTCGATACGAGCAGTCACGTTGCTGCCGTCGGCCATTTCCACCAAGTGCCCGAGCAGGCCGAAACCGGTGACGTCAGTCATCGCGGTCACACCGTCGAGTTTGCCGAAACGGCTGCCGGGTTTGTTCAGGGTGCACATCCAGTCGCGGGCCAGGCCGATGTCGGCATGGCGCAACTTGCCCTTCTTCTCGGCCGTGGTGAGGATGCCGATGCCCAAGGGTTTGGTGAGGTACAGCAAGCAACCGGCGGTGGCGGTGTCGTTGCGCTTCATGTGGCGTTTTTCCACCAGTCCGGTCACGGCCAGGCCGAAGATCGGCTCTGGCGCGTCGATGGAATGGCCGCCGGCCAGCGGGATTCCCGCCTCATCGCAGACCGAACGCCCGCCACGAATCACTTCCCGGGCAATCTCCGGCGCCAGCACATTGACCGGCCAGCCGAGGATCGCAATCGCCATCAACGGATCGCCACCCATGGCGTAGATATCGCTGATGGCATTGGTGGCGGCGATACGGCCGAAGTCGAAGGGATCGTCGACGATCGGCATAAAGAAGTCGGTAGTCGAGACCACGCCGCGTTCTTCGTCGATGGCATACACCGCCGCGTCATCGCGCGAGGCGTTGCCGACCCAGAGTTTCGGGTCCAGGTTTTGTGCGCCGCTGCCGGCCAGAATCACCTCCAGCACCTGGGGCGAAATCTTGCAGCCACAGCCTGCGCCATGGCTGTATTGGGTCAGACGAATCGGCTCGCTCATCGGGGGTGCACCTTGTGAAGTCAATGCCGAGGATTCTACAGCAACCCCATTCCTACGGGGTCTTCACAACCCGCAGGAATAAACGATCCATTGTGGCGAGGGAGCTTGCTCCCGCTCGGGTGCGAAGCATCCGCAAAACTGGCGGACAGGGATTTTGAGGCATTGCGTGCAAGGTTTTAGGGCTGCTGCGCAACCCAGCGGGAGCAAGCTCCCTCGCCACAAAAGCTCTATTGCCACCTTTGTCACAAAATCTCTATCGCCACAGTTCGGGTTAATCATCTGACAGTCGACACCACTTTGGTGCATATCCCCGCCAGATCCCCTTCGCCCTGAAAACCACTCCTTCTGCTCATCGCCCCGAAATCCTTGACCAAAAGGACAGTAAAACTACCAATTCCCTCTATTTTTCAGAATATTGAACAAAACTGGTATGCCTTGTGCAAACGTTTGCGAGTCGCCGATACCGGCCTGTTCGCCACCAAACCGCGCAACCCCGTAGCACAGGGCTTTCGATCCGCACGAAAAGGGACTTTTAATGCATTGCACCTCCAATCGCGTGACTTGCTCACGCACTTTTGCTGTTTCCTTGCTGCTGGCCAGCGTTACAGGACTACTCAGCAGCCACGTTTTGGCCCAACCGGCCACCGCCGAAGAATCCGCCCAGGGCGAAGCCCTCAGCCCTGAAGCCAGTCCGCCGAAAAAAGGCGCCTACCTGTCGGACTGGTTCAACCAGGACCTGACTGTCATCGGCAGCAAAGACATCAGCTTCGGCCCGCAACCGGCCGACGACATCTACCTGGAATATGAATACTTCGGCCGCAAGGGGCCGTTCGAGTTGTACGGCTACATCGACATTCCAAAGATCTTCGACATCGGCAACAGCCATGACAAAGGCGTGTGGGACCACGGCTCGCCGGTGTTCATGGAGCACGAACCGCGGATCTCCATCGACTACCTGGCCGGCCGCAGCCTGGCCGTCGGGCCGTTCAAGGAGTGGTACGTGGCGTTCGACTGGATCTACGACCATGGCAGCAACAGCGCCAACCGGGCAAACACGCTGTACAGCGGCCTCGGCACCGACATCGACACCCATTCGCGGGTCAACCTGTCAGCCAACTTCTACGGCCGCTACCAGTGGGAAAACTACGGCGCCAGCAACGAGTATTCGTGGGACGGCTACCGCGCCCAGCTCAAATACATTGTGCCCATCAGCAGTTTCAGCAATGGCGCTTCGTTGACCTACATCGGTTTCACCAACTTCGACTTCGGCTCCGACCTGCATAAAGACAACCCGGCCCGCACCGCCAACGCCACCGTGGCCACCAACGTGTTGCTCTACGCCTTCACCCACTTGCGTTTCACCCTGGTCGGCCGTTACTTCCACAACGGCGGCAACTGGGACGACGGCAGTGAGTTGAATTTCGGCGATGGCGACTTTCGCGCCCGTTCCAACGGCTGGGGCTACTACGCCGGTGTCGGTTATCAGTTTTAAGGCTCATTTGAATCAGGAGGTTTTATGAATGCAATGACGCGTCTTTCCTTTTCCGTGGCCCTGGCCTGCGGCACTCTGCTCTCTTCTGCCGCCTGGGCTGGTGACGCACCGATCCAGCCGAAAGTGATGCTGATCACCATGTTCGCCCCCGAGGCGCAGAACTGGATCGATCGCCTGGAGCTCAAGCAAGAAGTGCGCGTACCGGGCCTGTCCGCCGAGTACCCGAATATTCGCTGCAACACCCGACAGGTGTGCCTGATGGTCACCGGCATGGGCCAGACCAATGCCGCGGCCTCGACCCTGGCTTTGGCGCTGTCACCGAAATTCGACCTGCGCAAAAGTTACTTCCTGATCGCCGGGATTGCCGGCATCAGCCCGCACCACGGCACCATCGGCACCACCGCGTGGGCGCACTATCTGGTGGAATTTGGCACCCAGTGGGAGCTGGATTCCCGCGATGCGCCGAAAGACTGGCCGACCGGCTACCTGGGCATCAACACCAAAGGGCCGAACGAAAAGCCACCGCTGGACTACAAGACCGAAGTGTTCGAACTCAATCCGAAGTTGCAGGCCAAGGCGTTCGCCCTGAGCCACAAGGTTCAGCTGAGCGAGAGCAAGGAATCGGCGGCATGGCGCTTGAAATATCCGTCGGCCCCGGCCAATCAGCCGCCGGTAGTGACCCAGTGCGACACGCTGGCGGGCAATACCTGGTTTTCCGGAACGCGGTTGAGCGAGCGGGCGGAAGTCTGGACCAAACTGCTGACCAATAACGAAGGGGTCTATTGCACGACTCAGCAGGAAGACAATTCCACCTATGAAGCGTTGCTGCGCGCCAGCCGCGAGGGGCTGGTGGATGTCCGGCGCCTGGCGGTTGTACGCGCCGGTTCCGACTTCGACCGGCCGGCGCCGGGCCAGAGCGAGGTGGATAACCTGCTCAAATACGCCGATCAAGGTGGGTTTGTGCCGGCGCTGGAGAACCTGTACCGCACGGGGAATCCGTTGGTGCAGGAGATTTTGCAGAATTGGTCGGTTTGGGAGAAAGGTGTTCCCGAAGCTTGATCTGACAAAACACAACCCATGTGGGAGCGGGCTTGCTCGCGAAAGCGAACTGACAGTCAACGTGGATGTTGAATGTGAAGCCGCCTTCGCGAGCAAGCCCGCTCCCACTTTAGTAGCATTACGGCAACCATCCCAGGCATGTTCAAGTCAGGCGGCGTAGCCTTACGCCAGGATCATCGGGAGTCAGGAACGCTCCAGGATCACGAGGCGCCCGGCTGTCGCCAGTCACTGTCACCGTCCGACTATTCGACTGAATTTTCGCCGCGCCTCGTGATCCCTCTATAACTACAGGGAGGAATACAGGCTTTATGAACAACGCAAAACTTTTCGTTATTGAATACACCCTTCATGGCCAGCCCAAGTCTTTCATTATCCGCCTGGACAAAATGGACAATGCAGAGGCTTGGCACTGGGCAAGTTGCGATGCCGGAGTAGGCCGGATCCCGCGCTTTGGCCGTGAGAGGGTGCAGAAGACCAGCAAACCGCTGGCAGAGAAATTCGGCATCGAGAATGTGACCTGGCGACCCGCCAGTTGAGCGTCAAAAAGAAAGATTCAAACCGAAGTGGAGCCTGAACGGCTCCACTTTTTTGGCTGAACGGTCAGTGTTGAGCACACTTGCAGCCTTTGGTGGAGCATGCTTCGCCGTGTTCGTGATGTTTGGCGCAGGCTTCACAGCAATAGTGCTTGCCGTGACGCGCGATCGGATGTTCGCCGAGTTTGCAGGAACATTTGGGGCAGTCGCAGATACTTTCACTGTCGATCATGAGTCTGACTCCATTGTTGTGGTCGTCAAGGTGCCGCGGGTGCGCGACACCTGAAGCAAATGACCGCTCGTTCCCCAAACGGGTTCAAACAAACCCTTGGACGGTGTTTGCTTACTACTGAGGGTAGTCGCGATGCAGCTACTCATGAATGAACACTGCCGTGTGGCGAGGGGGAAACCCTAATGCAGGTAAGTCAAGGCGCAGAACCTGTGGGAGCGGGGGGGGGGGGGGGGGGGGGGGGGGGGGGGGGGGGGGGGGGGGGGGGGGGGGGGGG
>NZ_JBXAOA010000078.1:0-13059 GCF_058802325.1 Pseudomonas sp. GW822-FHT02E03
TCCGTTTCGACTGCGCCGGAAGTGGGGCGAATTATAGACGTCCAGAATCTGCCGTCAACCTCTAATTACGCTTTTCTATCAATAACTTGCGGAACGCCGGAAAACTGCGCATTCCCCTCTATATAGGAGAGCAAAACCAGCCCTGCTATATAGAAGGAATGCTCAGAGCACTCCAGACGCCTTGAACCCAGCAACGACTCCGGCATCCAGACCCAACACCCGCTGCAGAACCTCCAGCGTGTGTTCACCCAACAAAGGAGGCGCACTACGGTACTCCACCGGAGTCTCGGACAGACGTATCGGGCTCGCAACCTGCGGCACCATCCCGGCCAAAGCATGAGGCAGCTCAATGGCCAACCCCCGCGCCTGAACCTGAGGATCGGCAAACATCTGAGCCAGATCATTGATCGGTCCGCATGGCACGCCTGCCTGCTCCAGCTGCGCCACCCACTCAGCAGTAGTCTTGAACACGGTCGCCTGGCGAATCAGCGGAATCAATACTGCTCGGTTAGCCACCCGCAATTTGTTGGTCGCAAAACGTGGATCATCCGCCCACTGCGGCTGACCAGCCACCTGCGCAAACTTGCGGAACTGCCCATCGTTACCCACGGTGAGGATGAAGTCGCCATCGGCCGTAGGAAAGTCCTGATAAGGCACGATATTCGGGTGAGCATTGCCCAGGCGCTTAGGCGCAACGCCTGTAGTCAGGTAGTTCATCGCCTGATTGGCCAGACAAGCCACCTGAACATCCAGCAATGCCATGTCTATATGCTGACCGCCACCACCCTGATCCCGATGAGCCAAGGCCGCCAGGATCGCTACCGTTGAATAGAGCCCGGTCAAAATGTCTGTCAGCGCCACACCGACTTTCACCGGTCCTGCACCCTCATCTCCTTCGGGACGGCCAGTCAAACTCATTAGACCGCCCAACCCCTGGATCATGAAGTCATAGCCCGCACGCTTGGCATACGGACCTGTCTGACCGAATCCAGTGATCGAGCAATAGATCAGCTTCGGATTAATCGCCTTGAGCGACTCATAGTCCAGTCCATAAGCCGCCAGACCACCGACCTTGAAATTTTCAATGAGGATGTCCGACTTCGCCGCCAGTTCACGCACGAGCTGCTGCCCCTCTGGCCGCGTGAAGTCGATGGTCACTGATTGCTTGTTGCGGTTGGCGGACAAGTAATAGGCCGCCTCGCTGGTGTTCTCGCCATAAGCATCTTTAAGAAACGGAGGTCCCCAGGCGCGCGTGTCATCGCCATTGCCCGGGCGCTCGACCTTGATAACTTCGGCGCCAAGGTCCGCCAGGATCTGCCCGGCCCAGGGCCCGGCAAGCACCCGCGATAAATCCAGTACCCGTAGATGCGAAAGCGCGCCCATGACCGTTCTCCTATTAATAGAACGCCTGGATGCCGGTCTGCGCGCGACCGAGGATCAGTGCGTGGACGTCATGCGTACCTTCATAGGTATTCACCACTTCCAGGTTGACCAGATGCCGAGCGACACCGAACTCATCGGAGATGCCGTTGCCACCCAGCATGTCGCGCGCCATGCGAGCGATATCCAGGGATTTACCACAGGAGTTGCGCTTCATCATCGAAGTTATCTCGACGGCAGCAGTGCCTTCATCCTTCATACGACCCAGACGCAGGCAGCCTTGCAGCGCCATGGTGATTTCGGTCTGCATGTCAGCCAGCTTCTTCTGGATCAACTGTGTGGCCGCCAATGGACGACCAAACTGCTTACGATCCAGGGTGTACTGGCGAGCGGTGTGCCAGCAGAACTCGGCAGCGCCCAGTGCGCCCCAGGAAATGCCGTAACGCGCCGAGTTAAGGCAGGTAAAAGGACCTTTCAAACCACGGACATCCGGGAAGATGTTCTCTTCAGGGACAAACACGTTGTCCATGACGATCTCGCCGGTGATGGATGCACGCAGGCCGACCTTGCCGTGAATCGCCGGAGCACTCAGGCCTTTCCAGCCCTTCTCCAGAACAAAGCCACGAATGTCGCCCGCGTCGTCCTTGCCCCAAACCACGAACACATCGGCAATCGGGCTGTTGGTGATCCACATTTTGCTGCCGGTGAGGCTGTAGCCGCCTTCCACTTTGCGTGCACGAGTAATCATCGCGCCCGGGTCGGAACCGTGGTCAGGCTCGGTCAGACCGAAGCAACCGATCCATTCACCCGAGGCCAGCTTCGGCAGGTATTTCTGCTTCTGTGCTTCGGTACCGAATTCGTTGATCGGCACCATGACCAGTGAGGACTGCACGCTCATCATCGAGCGATAGCCGGAGTCGACACGCTCGACCTCGCGAGCAATCAGACCGTAGCTGACGTAATTCAGGCCGCTGCCACCGTATTGTTCAGGGATAGTGGCACCCAACAGACCCACTTCACCCATCTCGCGGAAGATCGCCGGGTCGGTCTTCTCATGACGGAAAGCTTCGAGAACACGCGGCGCGAGCTTCTGCTGAGCGAACTGCTGAGCGGTGTCGCGAATCATGCGTTCTTCTTCAGTGAGCTGTTGATCCAGCAGCAGGGGATCGATCCAGTTGAAGCTAGCTTTACCGCCCATGAGTGAGTCCTCTCGAATCGGGTCAAATAACGTGGAGTGATCCTAGGCCGGGTTTGGTTTCACGACAAACGAGGATTTTGCATACTGTTGTGCTAATTTCTCACTCCGTAACGTCGCAAAAATAGCCTATATGCGATGTATTAGTGAGGTTGACGTACATGCGCAGGAAGATCCCCAGCACAACCGCCCTGATCAGTTTTGAAGCTGCAGCGCGCCACGAGAGCTTTACCAAGGCCGCCCAGGAACTTTCCCTCACGCAGGGAGCGATTTGCCGACAGATCGCCAGCCTTGAGGAGTTCCTCAGCGTCGAACTGTTCCGACGCTCGCGGCGCGGAGTGAAGCTGACGGAGGCCGGGCTTTCCTACAGCCGCCGAGTGGCCACCCAACTCGACGCGGTTGAACGCGATACTTTGTCAGTGATGGGCCAGCAAGGCGCCAACATGATCGAACTGGCGGTGGTGCCAACCTTCGGCACTCAATGGCTGCTGCCTCGACTCAAGGATTTTCAGCACAAACACCCGGAAGTGACGGTCAACCTCACCAATCGCACGCGCCCCTTCCTGTTTGCCGACACCGACTTCGACGCCGCGATCTATTTCGGCGACGCCGACTGGCCGGGTACCGAATCCCACAGGCTAATGGGCGAAAATCCGATGCCGGTGTGCAGCCCCACGTTACTGGGAAAAAAAACCAATCTGACCCCCAGTGAAATCGCCGAACTGCCCCTGCTGCAGCAGACCACCCGCCCTTATGCCTGGCGCCAGTGGTTCAACTCTCAAAACCTGAATGTCCCGCGAGACATGACAGGGCCGCGTTACGAGCTATTCTCCATGCTTGCTCAAGCTGCGATGCACGATATGGGGATCGCGCTGATTCCACCGTTCCTGATTCAGCGCGAATTAGCAGAGAAGCGTCTGGTGATTGCCAACGCCCAGGCACTATCGAGCATTAAGGCCTACTACCTGATGATTCCCGAGCGAAAGGTCGAATCAGCCTCTTTAAAGGCATTTCGCGATTGGCTGGTGAATCAGGCACAAAGCTACAGCCTAGAAGGATAAAGGCTCACACTTATTAGCTGACCCCGTAGTCAGGAAAACAAAAGCACTACAGATATAAGTATTTGTCGCATATTGGCAGACTGTACTGAGGAGTAGCACAAACGTCCTACAAAGGCCTGAATACGTGGCCTTGAGCCTCCATTGGAAGGCAATGACACCTCATTCACCGTGCCGATGTGTAAATTCTTGAATTTTGGACAGAATCCTCACAAGCCACGGCCTGCAAGGGATTGCACCGATCAGTGCGACATTCGGTCACGGGGTGACTTGTAGTTAATTTTCCGTCACCCGTCATAATCCCTTGAAGGGCACAAAGTTCGCCTGCAAAATGCCGCGCCCCGCCCTGATTTAGCGGGATCGTGCTGATCGGCCGCCCCAGCCGCACCATCCGAAGTGCCTGGGTTTACTCAATAAGATCACGCAGGAGATTTGACGTGCACATTGGTGTTCCTCTCGAAACCCAGACGGGTGAAACACGGGTTGCTGCAACCCCGGAAACCATCAAAAAGCTGATCGGCCAGGGTCATAAAGTCACTGTGCAAAGCGGCGCCGGTGTTAACGCCAGCGTTGTCGACAGTGCTTATGAAGCGGCAGGCGCGACCATTGGCAGTGCCAATGATGCATTTGGCGCAGAGCTGATTCTCAAGGTGGTCGCCCCCAGCGACAGCGAACTGACGCTGATAAAAAGCGGCACCGTTGTGGTGGGCATGCTCAATCCGTTCAGCAATGAAACCATTGCCAAGCTGGCTGAGTGCGGCATTACCGCTTTCGCACTGGAGGCCGCGCCGCGCACCTCCCGCGCTCAGAGCCTGGATGTGTTGTCCTCCCAGGCGAACATCGCCGGCTATAAAGCCGTGTTGCTGGCTGCTCACTACTATCCACGCTTCATGCCGATGCTGATGACCGCTGCGGGCACCGTGAAAGCGGCGCGCGTGCTGATTCTTGGCGCTGGCGTAGCCGGTTTGCAGGCGATTGCCACGGCGAAACGTCTGGGTGCAGTCATCGAAGCGTCCGACGTGCGTCCTGCCGTGAAGGAACAGATCGAATCCCTGGGTGCGAAATTCGTCGATGTGCCGTACGAAACCGATGAAGAGCGCGAATGCGCCGTCGGTGTCGGCGGTTACGCACGCCCCATGCCGGCCAGCTGGATGCAGCGCCAGGCCTTGGCCGTGCACGAACGCGCCAAGCAGGCTGACATCGTCATTACTACTGCACTGATCCCGGGCCGCAAGGCGCCGACGCTATTGAGCGCGGAAACCGTGGCGCAGATGAAGCCAGGCTCCGTGGTCATCGACCTCGCGGCCGCTCAGGGCGGCAACTGCCCGCTGACCGTGGCTGATCAGGTGGTCGTCGAGAATGGCGTGACCATTTGCGGCCCGACCAATCTGGCCGGCGCAGTCGCGGCCGATGCTTCGGCGCTGTACGCGCGCAACCTGCTGGACTTCCTGAAGCTGGTCTTCAACAAAGAAGGCCAGTTTGAAGTGAACCTCGAAGACGACATCGTCGCCGCGTGCCTGATGTGCCGCGACGGCCAAGTCATCCGCAAAAACGCCTAAGCAGGGATTCAGACGATGGAAGAGCTTATCTCCCCCGGTATCTACAACCTGATCATCTTCGTGCTGGCGATTTATGTCGGTTATCACGTGGTCTGGAACGTTACACCTGCACTTCACACGCCGTTGATGGCGGTGACCAACGCCATCTCGGCGATCGTGATCGTCGGCGCCATGCTGGCGGCAGCTTTGACCGTGACCCCACTGGGCAAGACCATGGGCACCCTCGCCGTGGCTCTGGCGGCAGTGAACGTGTTCGGTGGTTTCCTGGTAACGCGCAGAATGCTTGAGATGTTCAAGAAAAAAGCCCCGAAAGCCGTAAAAGAAGAGGCGCCCCAGTAATGAGCATGAATCTGGTAACGACGCTCTACCTGATCGCGTCGATCTGCTTCATCCAGGCCCTCAAAGGCCTGTCGCACCCAACCACGTCGCGGCGCGGCAATGTCTACGGCATGCTCGGCATGGCGTTGGCGATCCTCACTACTGTCGGCCTCATCTATAAGCTGGGCGCTGAGCTTGCTACTGCCGGCATCGGTTACGTCATCGTAGGTCTGTTGGTCGGCGGCACTGCCGGCTCGATCATGGCCAAGCGCGTTGAAATGACCAAGATGCCGGAACTGGTTGCCTTCATGCACAGCATGATCGGTATGGCCGCAGTGTTCATCGCCATCGCGGCGGTGGTCGAGCCGCAATCGCTGGGCATCGTCAAGGAACTGGGAGATTCGATTCCTGCCGGTAACCGCCTGGAGCTGTTTCTCGGCGCTGCCATCGGTGCAATCACCTTCTCCGGTTCGGTGATCGCGTTTGGCAAGCTGTCGGGCAAGTACAAGTTCCGCCTGTTCCAGGGCGCACCAGTACAGTTCAGCGGTCAGCACAAGCTGAACCTGCTGCTGGGTCTGGCGACGCTGGCACTGGGCGTCACCTTCATGCTGACCGGCAATCTAAGCGCGTTTGCTCTGATGCTGGCCCTGGCCTTCGTGATGGGCGTGCTGATCATCATCCCGATCGGCGGCGCAGACATGCCCGTCGTGGTGTCAATGCTCAACAGCTACTCCGGCTGGGCAGCAGCGGGTATCGGCTTTTCGCTGAACAACTCGATGCTGATTATTGCCGGCTCGCTGGTGGGCTCAAGCGGTGCGATCCTCTCGTACATTATGTGCAAGGCGATGAACCGCTCGTTCTTCAACGTGCTGCTCGGCGGTTTCGGCAACACAGCAGATGCCGCTGGCCCGGCAGGCTCGAAAGAAGCCCGCCCGGTGAAATCCGGTTCGGCTGACGACGCTACCTTCCTGCTGACCAACGCCGACACCGTGATCATCGTTCCGGGCTATGGCCTGGCGGTCGCACGGGCGCAGCACGCGCTGAAAGAGCTGACCGAGAAACTGACTCACCGCGGCGTGACCGTGAAGTACGCGATCCACCCGGTTGCCGGTCGGATGCCTGGCCACATGAACGTATTACTGGCCGAGGCCGAAGTGCCTTACGACCAGGTGTTCGAGATGGAAGACATCAACTCCGAGTTCGGTCAGGCCGACGTGGTGCTGGTGCTCGGCGCCAACGACGTGGTTAACCCGGCGGCCAAGAACGATCCGAAATCGCCGATTGCCGGCATGCCGATTCTCGAAGCGTTCAAAGCCAAGACCATCATCGTCAACAAGCGCTCGATGGCCAGCGGCTACGCTGGTCTGGACAACGAGCTGTTCTACCTGGACAAGACCATGATGGTTTTCGGCGACGCCAAGAAAGTCATCGAAGACATGGTCAAAGCCGTCGAGTAATCCCCTTTGGCAACCTGAAACGCCCCGACTCGTCGGGGCGTTTTTGTTTGTGGCTGTTACCGATCCTGTAACGGTGTTTTGTCTGAAAGACCCAGAATAGACGCCTCGAATGCGACCTTGGTAGCGGGACGCAGGCTCATCAAATTCACTAGACTGCACACCTTGCTTCCGCTGCCCCGAGAAAATAATTATGTACCGTGACCGTATTCGCTTGCCTTCGTTGTTGGACAAGGTGATGAGCGCCGCCGACGCTGCCGCTCTGATTCAGGACGGCATGACCGTCGGCATGAGCGGCTTTACTCGAGCCGGCGAAGCCAAGGCTGTGCCTCATGCCCTGGCCGAGCGCGCCAAGGTCACGCCACTGAAAATCACCCTGATGACCGGTGCCAGCCTGGGCAACGACCTCGACAAACAACTGACTGAAGCCGGCGTACTGTCGCGACGCATGCCGTTCCAGGTGGACAGCACCCTGCGCAAGGCGATCAATGCCGGCGAAGTCATGTTCATCGACCAGCACCTGTCGGAAACCGTAGAGCTACTGCGTAACCAACAACTCAAGCTGCCGGACATCGCGGTGATCGAAGCCGTGGCAATCACCGAGCAGGGCCATATCGTGCCGACCACCTCGGTAGGCAACTCGGCCAGCTTCGCGATTTTCGCCAAGCACGTGATCGTCGAGATCAACCTGGCTCACAACCCCAATCTCGAAGGCCTGCACGACATCTATATCCCGACCTACCGGCCGACCCGCACCCCGATTCCGTTGGTGAAGGTCGACGACCGCATCGGCAGCACCGCCATCCCGATACCGCCGGAAAAAATTGTCTCGATCGTGATTACGAACCAGTCCGACTCGCCGTCCACTGTCCTGCCGCCGGACAGCGACACTCAGGCCATTGCTGATCACCTGATCGATTTCTTCAAACAAGAAGTGGCTGCCGGTCGCATGACCAACAAGCTCGGCCCGCTGCAAGCCGGTATCGGCACTATCGCCAATTCGGTGATGTGCGGCTTGATCGACTCGCCGTTCGAAGACCTGACCATGTACTCCGAAGTGCTGCAGGATTCGACTTTCGATCTGATCGACGCCGGCAAGCTGAGCTTTGCGTCGGGCAGCTCGATCACTCTGTCGAGCCGGCGCAATGCCGATGTGTTCGGGAATCTGGAGCACTATAAGGACAAGCTGGTCCTGCGCCCTCAGGAAATCTCGAACCATCCCGAAGTGGTGCGACGCCTGGGCATCATTGGCATCAACACTGCCCTGGAGTTCGACCTGTACGGCAACGTCAATTCCACCCACGTCTGCGGCACTCGGATGATGAATGGGATCGGCGGCTCCGGCGATTTCGCGCGCAATGCGCACTTGGCGATCTTTGTCACCAAGTCGATTGCCAAGGGCGGCGCGATTTCCAGCGTGGTCCCCATGGTCAGCCATGTCGACCACACAGAACATGACGTGGACATTCTCGTGACCGAAGTAGGTTTGGCCGATCTGCGTGGCCTGGCACCGCGTGAGCGCGCCAGGGTCATCATCGACAACTGCGTTCACCCGGACTATCGACCAGCCTTGAATGACTACTTCACTGCCGCTTGCGCAGTCGGCGGGCATACCCCTCACATCCTGCGTGATGCCCTGAGTTGGCACATAAACCTGGAAGAAACCGGGCGCATGCTGGCGGTGTAATTGATACAGATTGCAGCTGACGCAAACACAGTTTCGTCAGCTCGCGGTGATAACACTCCACACCGTCAAAAACTGTACTGCTGTACCGGTCTTTTCCTACGGTATTTTCCGACCTTTTGTGTTGAATGGAGCAAAAATGCACCGTATCAGTGCAGACAGGTACAGTTGCCTCAATTTCGACCAGTACACTGCCTTTTAACAGTTAACTGGCCTCTCACAATACAGGTGAACTGTATCTACAGAGACTGGCCAAACGAGAGGATCATTGGCATCAGTTAAACCACTACCTAATCCCGCCATAAGCGGAAGGATGTCAACCATGGAACGTACACTCAGTTCCGAACTGTTCTTCGAAGATACTGCTGCAAAAACCCAGGCTTCCATGCCTCTGCGCGTTATCGCCAACCTGATGCTGTGGCAGCGCCGCATCTCCAGCCGCCATCAACTGGCTCGTCTGGATTCGCGTCTGCTGGCTGACGCAGGGATTAGCGAAGCACAACGCTACGAAGAGCTGAGCAAGCCGTTCTGGCGCTAAGTTAGCGTCGCTGGCTCTGATCCTCTGGATCCACCGCCAGCAACCCGAATTGAACAAACAAAACCCGTCGTGGGAAACCACGACGGGTTTTGTCGTTTTGGAGCGTTCACATTGGGCCGTACAGAAGACATAGCCCTAAATAGGTACAGTTTATATATTTAACAGATTGAACCAGTACAATTTCATCGGAGTGTGTCTGTGCCCGCAGGCGTAGGGGGGTCACCATTGAATCCCGACAAGTTGGCAAAAGGACCGCGCCCATGAATAACTTACTAAATGCTTCCATCGTCACACCGCAAGCAAAGCCCCGCTTGGCCTGGCCTCGAGGAATATTGAGAGCGTTCATCGAAAGCCTCGAAAGGGCTCGAACCCGACGGTTGCTGGGCCAACTCAATGATCAACAGCTCTCGGATCTGGGCATCAGCCATGCCGAGCGCCTCAACGAAGTGGACAAACCGTTCTGGCGCTAATTTCCTCCCTTGGCAGACAGGGGCTGTTCTAACCGATATGCACAGGCCTAATATCCAGATAGAACGTGGCGATCGCTTTACGACAGGCGTCTGATCCTGAGCCACTTCTAAATCGGTCTATACAAAGGAGCTACCCCATGTCCCGTCTTCGTCTGCTCAGCGCTGCTGCCCTGCTTGCCGTTGCTGCCAATTCCCACGCCACCAGCTTTATCGTGACCACCGATTCCATTGTTGGTGGACTGAAGGCATCCTCTGACGCAACGTCGGATGTCTCGTCGTCCTTTCGCGACGACAAAATCGTCCGTGCTGCTCGTGACGATGCCGCCAGCTTCGTCGCCAGTGAAGGCGCCATTCGTGGTGTGAAACTGGAAAGTGCGCTCGACCACATCCGCCAACAGACTCCACAACTGAATGCGACCGACGCACAGCTGGCCCAGGCCATCCTGACGATCTAAGCGACAGCTCTGAAGCGGGGTACGCCCTAATGCTGATCAGTTAAACGCAACCCGTGTGGGAGCGGGCTTGCTCGCGAAGGCGTCGCACATCCAACATTGATGTCGCCTGACAGACCGCTTTCGCGAGCAATCCCGCTCCTACAGGTGTCCCAATGTTTCGGCGCTGGCTCTAGCCCGGGCATTGCGCTAGCCTTGGGACTCGCTTTTAGCTATCGAGTCTCATGCGTTTTCTTTCAAGTATTTCGATCACTGCGGTTTTTCTTGCGGCTTGCTGGTCGGGTTCGGCCCATGCCTTCGATGCTTTCAACCTCTCTACGCAAGGCACCGTGGCCAGTGGTTATGCCTCCAGCATGGTGACCTCCGCCCCCTTCGACCATAAACTGCTGATCGCCGCCCAGGATGATGCTGCCGCGTTCATTGCCAGTGACGGTCAACTGCGAGGATCGCAACTGGAGTCCGCCTTGATTTACCTGCGCCGGATCCAGCCAAAACTTCATGCCAGCGACCTTGAACTGGCAGAGGCAATTCTCGTCCAATAGTTATCCCTTGTTCCTCCGGAGTCGTTCCATGCGTAGCCCGCTGATTGCTGCCACCCTTGGCCTGCTGTTGTTGGCCAATGTGGCCCAGGCGCAAACCCTGGTAGCCACCAGTAACATCATCATTCGTGCTTCCGAACGCACGCTTGATTTCACTTCCGACACCACCACGTCCATCCGCGATTCGAAGATCGTCCGTGAAGCCCACGACGATGCCGCCAGTTTCGTCGCCAGCGAGGGTGAAATCCGTGGTGCGCACCTGGAAGCGGCCTTCGACACCTTGCGCACTCGCGTGCCGGAAGCCCGCGACGCCAGTGATCAGGTTCTCGCCGAAGCCATTCTCGCACTGTGAAGTCACTCGGCGCCTGGCTGCTGGCCGGGGTTGTGTTGCTGCTTGGCAACACAGCTCAGGCCAGCCTGCAACTACGACTCAAGACCGACGGTCTGAGCCCCGCGCAACAGCAGGCCAGTCAGGCGCTGCTTGATGAAGCCATGCAGGCGTTACCGCCGCGCTTCATCGAGCAACTGGACCGGCGCATTGATGTCGGCTGGACCGACGACATGCCGAGCGATGCCTACGGCCAGGCGTCACTGGTGTCCGAGCTGGACCTTAATCGCAATCTGCTCGCCAGCCTCACCAACGGCAGCGCCGCGACCCAAAAAACGTATCGTCCCCACGGTAGCGTGCGCCGGGAAATGCTCGCCACGGTGTTGCACGAACTCACCCACATTTATGACCGTGCGCGCCTGTGGCCAGCCGCCGAGCGCACACTGATCCAGCGTTGCACACAACGTAACAGCAGCTCCGGGCTGATCGGCATCCCCGATCAATGCCGTGGGCAGACGGAGAGACGCTGGACCCTCAGCGATGACCCTCGTCTGCTGGATTTGGCCGGCTGGCCGCAATACGTCGGTCGGCGCGGCGAGCGCGAACAGCACAACCGGCAGATTGCCCGCAGCCCGGACATCTACGAGACGAGCAGCCCGAAGGAGTTCGTCGCGGTCAACATGGAGTACTTCCTCCTTGACCCAAGTTACGCCTGCCGTCGCCCTGCGCTGTATCGCTACTACAAAGAACATTTCGGCTGGGCTCCTGCCGCAAAAGATACGTGCGCCCAATCATTTGCCTTTCTCAATGCGGGTAACGACTTCGCCAAGCAGCCTCTGGGTCAGGTCGATCCTGAGCGGGTCTACGCGGTTGACTATCTACTGGCAGAAGCCAACCAGAACTGGGTCAGCCGCTGGGGTCACAGCATGCTGCGACTGGTGATCTGCGCACCGGGTCGGCCTCGCGGGCCGGATTGTCGACTGGATCTGGATCAGCATCTGGTGCTGTCCTACCGCGCCTTCGTCGGTGACTTACAGCTGTCGAGCTGGGATGGGCTGGTGGGTAAATACCCATCGCGCCTGTTTGTCTTGCCGCTGGCCCAGGTGATCGACGAATACACCAAGACCGAACTGCGCAGCCTGGCATCGGTGCCGCTGAACCTGTCGCACAGCGAGGTCGAAGACGTGGTGGAACACGCCGCGGAGATGCACTGGAGTTACGACGGTAACTATTTTTTCCTGTCCAACAACTGCGCAGTAGAAGGCCTGAAATTACTGCGCAGCAGCACCAACAATGCGCAACTGGTCGGCCTCGATAGCATCATGCCCAACGGTTTGCTGGAAGTGCTCAAGGGCCGCGGATTGGCAGACACCAGCGTGTTGGATGATTCTCGCGAAGCACTGCGCCTGGGCTATCGCTTCGACTCCTTTCGCGAGCGTTATCAAGCGATGTTCGAAGTGCTGAAAAAGCATTTACCGATCAAGCAGGACAAGGTCGAGGACTGGCTGTCCTTGAAAGCTGAAGAGCGCCGCAAATGGATTGATCAGGCTGATTTGCGCACCAGTGCGGCGTTACTGCTGCTGGAGCAGGCCAGTTTCCGTCAGCAGATGGTGCTGGCCCAGGACGAAGTGAAGCAACGTTATCTGGGTGCTCGGGAATTGAAGAATGGCGGCATGGATAAGGCCAATGCGACCTTGCAGGAGATTCTCGCCAACAGCGGCTTCCTCAGCCGTCCGGCCGAACTGCTCGGCACCGGTGGTTATGGTTTGCCGCAAGCGAACGAGTGGACGCGTCTGGAGTCGGAAAGCAACCTGCGCCAGAAGCAGCTGCAAGCGCTGACCGGGGATCTCGACAAGGAAGTGAGAGCGTTGCTCGAGCCGAGTCGTGCCGCCGAAATGGCCGCCAACGAAGCCAACCTGAAGCAGGTTGGCGAACATTTGCGGAAGTTGCACAAGGCTGCGGGTGGGTTGGAGTTGCCCTGAAAGCAAAAGATCGCAGCCTTCGGCAGCTCCTACATCTATGGTTACCCCCTTTTCTGCAATACTGTTCTTGATGCGTGTTTGGCTTGCTTTCATCTATCCGGC
>NZ_JBXAOA010000079.1:0-12292 GCF_058802325.1 Pseudomonas sp. GW822-FHT02E03
GCCAGCACCCTGGCCAGTGAAATCGACACCGTGCGCGCCTCGGTGAACTGGACCCTGGGCGCCAACCTGGAAAACCTTGTCCTCACAGGTAACGCCAACCTCAATAGCACCGGTAATGCCCTAAACAACGTGTTAACCGGAAATGACGGCAATAACCTGATCAATGGTGGCGTCGGCAACGACACCCTGATCGGCGGATTGGGCATCGACACGCTCACAGGTGGCACAGGTGGCGACGTATTTGTGTTCAATGCCTGGAATGAGACGGGGACCGGAAGCTCGCGCGACATCATCACCGACTTCAACAGCCTGCAAGGCGACAAGATCGACCTGACGAAATTCGACGCCAATCTGTTGCAGGGTGGCTTCAACGGCTTCAGCTTTATCGGTGCCAATGACTTCACAGGCGCAGGCCAGGTACGTTTCATCGACAATGTGCTCTCGGGCAACGTCAGCGGCAACGCCGGAGCGGACTTCGAAATCCAGTTGGTGGGTGTCAATACTTTCAGTGCCAGCGATCTGGTGGCCTGACGGCTCTCATCGTAAACACAAATTCCGGCCTGTCAGTCAGGCCGGAATATACAAACAAAAACGCCCCGACTTGTTCGGGGCGTTTTTGTTTGCCGTGGAAGGTTCTTGAGCGATTAAACCAACACCCCCAACTCCTTCGCCCGCGCCACCGCCTGCGTGCGTCGCTCAACCCCCAACTTACTGTTGATATGACTGGCATGGGTTTTCACCGTGTGCAGCGAAATAAACAACTGATCGCTGATTTCCTGGTTCGAACACCCTTGGGCGATCAGTCGCAGAACGGCCAGTTCACGCGTACTGAGCTGTTCGGCAGCTGGCGATGATTCCACCACCGGCCGAGAGGCCATGGCTGGAAGTTTTTCCGAGAGACTTTGCGAAACGGCCGTCGGTGCACAGAGTTGAAGTTGCCCGCGCAGCCAGTCCGAGTGCTCGGCCAGCAATGGATCAAACGGTTGCAGGACGCCTCCGGCAGCCGCTTCCAAAGCCTGGGCCAGCGCCTTGCGCGCCTCGGATTCGCGCCCGCCCGCCAGCAACAGCATGATTTTCTGACTGAGCGCCATCACGCTGAGCATCTGCCGGCCGCTGTGCTGACCGTGTTCATGCAACGCATTCAATCGCCCTTCGGCGAGCATGGGCTGGCCCTTCATCATGTCCAGCACCGCCTGTTGCAGTTCAATGTGCAGCGGCAGTTGCGGATGGAACTCCGGGGGGGCCGCCGGATGCTCGCCGTTGTAAGTCTGACCCAATCGCGTGAGCCAGGCTTCGGCGAGGTCGGTGCGGCCCTGGGCCAGCCAGAGTTCGCATTTGACCAGAGTGATCATCGCCAGGTAGTAAATCGGCGGGACATCCCAGATGTGCATCAGACGCTCGGCCTCGGCGAGTTCGGCGAAGGCTTTTGCGAATTCGCCGTTGTGGCCATCCAGCCGTGCGATCACGCAATGGCCGATCAGCACGCTGATGTCGCGACAGGCCCGGGCTTCGCCCAACCCTGCTTGCAAACGTGCCCGCGCAGCCTGGGGTTGCAAGCGCAGAGCCAGCAAGAATCCTTCGTATAACGTCAGCCGCGCGCGCACTGCGTACAGCCGTTGCGGGGATAAGCCTTGCAGGCGTTGCAGCCCCTGGCGGACTTCATCCAGTGAGCGAAGAATCTCCCCACGCGCCTGCAGCACACGAGCGCGGTCGTAATGGGCCAGCGCCTCGAACAACGGATTACCGACTCGTTGTGCCAGTTCAAGGGACTCACGATTCAACTCCCGGGCACGCCAGAGGTCGCTGTCGGCAATGGCCAGGTTGGACAATGTAGAGAGGCACATCAGGCGTTGCCCATAGCGTTTGGCCGGCAGGCTCTCCAGCGCTTCGGTGCAATAGCGCAACGTCAGCTCGCGATTACCTCGGCCCCGGGCGATGATGCCGCTCAGGGCCAGCCATTGCGCCAGCATGGATTTTTGCGCTGTAGCCGACGGCGCCGGCAAGAAACGGCTCAAATGGCTGGCCAGCTCCTCGGCGGCGTCCAACTGGCAGGCCAGCCCCAACGCCCAGCTGTAGAGCACGATCAGCCGTGGTGTGCTGATCAGCAAGCTGTCGGGCAGGTCCATTTTCCAGCGCAGCAGCATGCCGACGTTCTGCTCGGCCAGCAGCTGTTCTTCGGAGAGGTTTTGCACCAGATTCGCCGCAACATCCAGATGCCCGGCACGCAACGCCTGCTCCACCGCCTCATCGAGTAACCCTTGAGAGTTGAACCAGCGGCAGGCACGCAGATGCAGGCTGGCCGTCGGCACTATCGCCTGGGCGGTGGGCCGGCTGCGCAGCAGGTCGGAAAACAGGTGGTGATAGCGATACCAGTGACCGTGTTCGTCCAGCGGCACCAGAAACACCTGATGCGCCAGCAGGAAACGCAGGATCTCGGCACTGTCATGGGCTTCGCGCACGGCGTCGCACAACTCGCTGCAAAAGCGCTCTTGGGGCGCGGTCTCGTACAGGAATGACTGCACCTCGGCGGGCAGGCAATCGATCACTTCTTCGAGCAGGTAATCGCGAATCAGCCCTTCTCCACCGTACAGCGATTGGGGCAACGCGCCCTCGCTGCCCGCCTCAGAGGCCGCCAGCAACCAGAAGCGCAGCCCGGCCACCCAGCCTTCACTGCGCTGGATCAAACTCTCCAGCGCCTCGCCACGCAATGAAATGCTGTGCCGATCAAGCAGGCTCAGGGTTTCATCGTGGGTCAGTCGAAGATCCTGCTCATGCAGCTCGAGCAGTTGCCGCGAGAGTCGCAGGCGTGCCAGATGCCAGTCGGGACGTTGCCGACTGGTGACCATGACCAGCAGGCCATCGGGTAAATGATTGAGAAAAAATTGCAGGCAACGATCAAGCACCGGGCCCTGGGCCAGATGATAGTCATCGAGTACCAGTAACAGCGGCGTAGCGGGTGAAAGGTGCACAGCCAGTTCATCGAGCAAACCGTCCAGCCATTCTTCGAAGGCGAACGGCTGATGGCGTTGGCGCATTTTCAGCAGCCCCAGCGCCTGGCGGCCCAGTTGCGGAAAATATTCCTGAAGACCTTCGAGCAGGCGCTCAAGAAAACGACCGGGATCGCTGTCCCGAAGACTCAACCCCAACCACAGGCTTTGCCAGTGACCCGGCAACCCTTGGCAAAACTCCACCGCTAATGAACTCTTGCCGAACCCCGCTGGCGCGCTGACCAGCAATAGCCTGCCACCGAGGCCGGCGCTCAGACGCTCGCACAAACGCGGCCGCAGCACATGGCCATCGGGCAGCGGAGGCCGGAAAAAGCGCCCGTCCAATGTGGCGACGGCAACGCTTGCAGGGCCCGGAAATGGAGACAGATCAGTCATGGCCGGCTCTTGTTTGAAAGGCTGATGGCGGCGTTACAGATGTCCGCAGCCTAGCGGTAAACGAAGAGCTATTGAAGGTTATTGCTACAAATGGCTACAAAAAGACTACGAACAAAGATGTCCAGCTCATAACACCTGAGTGTCAGCAAGAAGATCGCAGCCTTCGGCAGCTCCTACACCGACCGAATTCACCCGCGACATTGCGACACGTATAGCCTGTAGGAGCTGCCGCAGGCTGCGATCTCTTGAAGGCAAAAAAAACGCCCCGAACCAGTCGGGGCGCTTTTCGAGGATGCGGCCTCGGTCTACAACGTATTAGCGAACGCCTTCCTGACGCAATGCTGCCGGCGTGAAGTCTGCGGTGCTGGCAGTGAAGCCGAAGTTATATGCCGACTTCTCTTCGTTCTTCATGCCCAGGGCCAGGTAGCGGCCCGATTGCAGGTCGTACAAGGTTTCGAGGGCGTACCACGGCACTTGCTTGTCGTAGTAGTTCTCGGAGTGAGCCTCGGCGACACGCCACAGTTGTCCGCGACCGTCGTAGTGGTCGACCACCGCTGCCTGCCAGGTGTCTTCGTCGATGTAGAAGTCACGTTTGGCGTAGATGTGACGCTGACCTTCCTTCAGGGTCGCGACCACATGCCAGACCCGACGCAGTTCATAGCGAGTCAGGTCCTGATTGATGTGACCGGCCTTGATGATGTCGGCGTACTTCAGTTGTGGCGAATCGAGCTTGTAGCTGTCGGAGGCGATGTACATCTCTTTCTTGCCTTCGAGCTTCCAGTCATAGCGATCCGGCGCACCGTTGTACATGTCCAGGTTGTCGGAGGTACGCAGGCCATCGGCAGCGGTACCCGGCCCGTCATAGGACACTTGCGGCGCACGACGCACACGGCGTTGCCCGGCGTTGTAGACCCACGCCGAACGCGGTTCTTTAACCTGGTCGAGGGTTTCGTGTACCAGCAGCACACCACCGGCCAGACGCGCCGGCGCGGTCACTTTCTGCTTGAAGTAGAACAGGATGTTGCCCGGATTTTTCGGGTCGTAATCCTTCATTTTGTCGCGGAACACGAACTGGTCCTCGAAGTACACCAGGCTGAACGAGCCGTTCGGCTGCGGTGTGGCCTGGGTTATCAGACGGGTCACACTGCCGCCGCGATAACGGGTGATGTGGTTCCAGATGACTTCAACGCCACTTTTCGGAATCGGGAACGGGATCGCGGTTTCGAAGTTTTCCAGACCGTTGCCACCGGACACCAGGTTAGTGTTGGTGGCGTTCTTCTTGATCGAGGCGAACACTTCGTCTGGCACGGTGGCACCGCGATGGGACGGGTAGACCGGCATCTTGAAGGTTTCCGGGTAACGCTTGAACATCGCGTACTGGCCCGGCGCAAGCTTGTCCTTGTACTGGTCGACGTTCTGCGCGGTGATGGTGAACTGCGGTTTTTCACTCGCGAACGGATCAGACAGAAAACCCTTGCTGTCCACGCTACCGGCGTTTTTCGGCATGGGTTTCCAGGCCGGGATCGAACCGTCGGCGTTACCCGCCATCTCGGCGCCCATCGGGGTCAGGCTCTTGCCCAGCTTGTCCGCTTCGGCCGCAGGAACCGCCGCCATGACACCGGTTGCCAGCAGCGACAGCCCCAGAACGCCAACGTGGAACAGACTCTTTGTTATTTTCATAAATGTGTTCGTCCTGAAAATACAGTGCTTAGAAGTTCACGCCGAAGCTGAGCGCAACGAAGTCGCGATCATCCACGGTGGTGTACTTGCCGTCGAAGAAGTTGGTGTACGCCAGGCTCGCGGTGTAGGTGTTCTGGTATTCGGCATCGACACCCAGGCTCACCGCTTTACGACCTTCCTCGAAGTTGCCGCCAGGGCCAGGCGAGTAACCGCTCACGTCGTGGGACCAGGCCACGTTCGGCTTGAGGTTCACACCGGCGAATACGTCGTTGTATTCCCAGATCGCGCGACCGCGATAACCCCACGACATCGCCGTGGTGAAGCCCTCGTCTTCGCAATTACGGCTGCGGTTGTTGGTTGCAGTACCCGCGCCGGCACCGTTGATGGTGCTGGTGTTGAGGATCGCCGAACAGGTGTTGAGGCCGCCGGTAGCCGGCAGTTCACCAGGACCGTAGACCGGGTCACGGCCGTAACGGATTTCGGAGCTGCTTTCCAGGCCGCCAACATGGGTCACGCCCACTTCGCCCACCAGGGTCAGACGGCTGGCGCCCATGACCTGATCGAAGAAGTGCGTCAGAGTAGTCTGGAACTGGGTGATTTCTTTGCGGCGATAGCCGTGCAAATCCTGACCCGGTACACCGGGGAGCAGCGAAGCGTTGGCCAAGGCACCGCCCAGTGGGCGTACGCCGGCAAACAGGATGTCGGTGGAGTTGAGCTGCACTGGCGCGTTCGGACGGTAGCTGATCTCACCGCTCCACGCCGTACCGGTAGGCAGCGTGGTGGAGAAGCTCAAGCCGTAGAGACGGATGTCTTCCGGGTACTCGACGAAGTACTCGGAATTACCGGCGACCACCAGCGGCCCCAGCGCGCGGAACGCCGCCGGCAAAGCTGCCACGCCGTTGTAGATCGATTGCGGAGCACCTGTGGCGCTGAAGATCGGCGCCCGGCTGTGGTAGTTCATGAAGTACGCGCCGAACTCGGTGTCGAGCGGTTCGAACATGTACTTCAAGGACGCGCCCCACTGGCCGCTGTCCCGCGCATCGCGGTCAGGACCACGACGCACCAGTACACCTTCCTCGTTGACGTCGACGCCCGCGTTGGCCAATGGGCCCAATGCGATGGCCGGAATGGTCGAGCGCTTGTTCAGCACGCGCAGGTTATTGTCGCAACCGTCGGCAATAATGTCCGGCTGGGAGAAGAAGGTGCCGCAGTTATCGACAACCGTCTGGTCCCATTCGAGCTGATAGAACGCTTCGGCCGACAGGTTGTCGGTCAGGCTCTGGGATACATAGAACATGTTGACCGGGATCAGGCCTTCCTTGACCTCGGCGCCGGGACGACGGAACGCGGACACGTCAATCGGGTTGATCGAGTTGATGCCGCCGCCGATGAAAGTACTTTCCCCCCAGCTCACGACCTGCTTGCCCAGACGCACGGAACCCGGCTGATCGGCGATGGCGTAGTTGTGGTAGACGAAGGCGTCGAGGATCTGGCCGCCGGAGGACTTGGCGCCCTCCTTGCGGTTGCTGTCGCTGATGTCTTTGAACTCGCGGCTTTCATCCTTGAGCTCGAAGTCGTACCAGTATTTGCCCCGGACGAAGACACCGGTATCGCCGTATTTCAATTCAAGGTCATGGATGCCCTTGAAGATCTTCGAGAAGGTTTCGCCGCTCTTGAAGTTGTTGTGACCGTCATCAGACGTCTGGGACAGGCCGTGGCCCCCGTTATTGACGCCGATAAGGTTCTTGTTCGGGCTCTGAGTAGACCAACTGGCCCCGATCGACAGGGATGAGTCGAATTGACCTTCGATCTCACCGACGTTGAAACTGACGCCGAATGCAGGCCCGGCGAGCGAAGAGGCAAGACTGACCGCCAGGGGCAGTTTCGCCCGGCGCCAGAACTGGTTTACTGATGTCATCGACGCTACTCCATGTGCATTATTGTTATGGCTGAGTACTTTTAAAAACGTTGTGGGTGACCGGAAGCCAAGTGGTTCCGACGTCACGCCAAAGTTGCATCGCCCCGTTTTGTGCGCGCTCCGTTCTTAAAAATTCCTTGAGCGGACTATAGCCAGCAGGTAGTAGTGCTTGATCCCTCTAAAGTGTGATTTGCAGCTGCCGGCCACTCTGGAACAGTCCTTTCGCCAGTCCGACACATGTCGGCACGGCAAGGATGGCTGAAAATTCGGATTTCACAAGCCAAGCGCTTGCTTGGTGGGTCTGGCGCGCCGTTTTCGGCGCGCCAGATGACGCTTAAAGCGTCGAGAGGAAGGTACTGTTGTTAGCCTGCCATTCGGTGATGTCGACGCGGATGCGCTTCTTGTCGAGTTTGCCGACACTGGTCTTGGGAATTTCAGTAACAATGGCGATCTGGCTCGGGATGGCCCACTTGCTCAGGTGCCCCTGCTCAACGAACGGCTTGAGGTGCTCCTTGAGTTCCTTGGCCCCGATCTCATGCCCTTCCCTGACGACCAACAGCGCAAACGGCCGCTCGCCCCACTGCGGATCGGCGATGCCCACCACTGCTACTTCGCGTACCGCAGGGTGGCGGCTGATCAGGTCTTCCAGGTCCAGGGAGGAGATCCACTCGCCGCCGGTCTTGATCACGTCCTTGATCCGGTCGCGAATGTCGATCACGCCCATGCTGTCCAGGGTCGCCACGTCGCCGGTGTGCAACCAGCCCCCGGCCCAGAGCTCTGCGCCTTTGTGCGGTTCGTTGAAATAGCCCTCGGTGAGCCACGGTGCTCGCAGCACCAGTTCGCCCTGGGTCTCACCATCGGCAGGCAGGAAGTTGCCGTCGGTGTCGACGATCGCCGCCTCGACCAATGGGCCCGGCACACCGGCCTTGATCCGGTAGGTGGTGCGTTCGTCTTCGGTGCCGGCCATCAGCTCATCGTTGAGGTGCGCGCACGATACCAATGGCCCGGTTTCCGACATGCCGTAAGCGGCGGTCAACTGAATGCCCTTGGCTTTGGCTGCTTCATACAGTGCTCGGTTGAGCGCACTGCCGCCGATGACGATTTTCCAGCCGCCGAAATCGGTGTTTTGCGCCGCTTTGGCATTGAGGACCATTTGCAGAATGGTCGGCACGCAGTGGGAAAAGGTCACCTTCTCCTTGCGCCACAACTCCACCAGATACTCGGGATCGTAACGGCCGGGGTAGACCTGCTTGAGCCCGAGCATGGTCGCTACATACGGCAAACCCCAGGCGTGCACATGGAACATCGGGGTGATCGGCATGTACACATCGTTGGTACCCAGCAGGCGCACGCTGTCGATGGAACCCATGATGGTCGACACGCCCATGGTGTGCAGCACCAGTTGCCGGTGGGTGAAATACACGCCTTTGGGGTTACCCGTGGTGCCGGTGGTGTAGAACGTGGTGGCAACCGAGTTTTCGTCGAAGTCTTCAAAGTCGTATTGCGGGCTTGCGGTGGCCAGCAATTGCTCGTACTCGCCAATCAGGTTCGGCAGGTCGGCGGTTTTTTCCGGCAGGTCGGTCAACAGCAGGGTTTTCTCCACGGTGGTCAGGTGCCCGGCAATTGCCTTGTACAGCCCGACGAACTCGCTGTTGACCAGCACGAAGCGGTCCTCGGCGTGGTTCATGGTGTAGAGAATCTGTTCCGGCGACAGGCGCACGTTGATGGTGTGGATCACCGCGCCGATCATCGGGATGGCAAACATGCATTCCAGATAGCGATGGCTGTCCCAATCCATCACTGCCACGGTATCCCCGGCCTTCACGCCTGCGGCCGTCAGCACATTGGCCAGCCGCGCGACCCGTTCGATCAGGGTCGGATAGCTGTAGCGCAATTGATCGCGGTAGATGATCTCGCGGGTTTTTTCGTAACGGGCACCGGACATCAGCAGCCGTTTAATCAACAGCGGATACTGGTAAGCGCCCTCGGCTGGGGGGATAACGCGAGTCTGCAACATAAGAGTCCCTTTTCTGACTGCACGGTCTTGGTTTCTAAAGCTAAGCACTCTAGAGCCCTTGAACGCCAGCCAAATCAGCCAAAGGGATGATTTGCACAGCTGTACAAATGCTAGCTTTGCGCCAGCATTTGCAGGGATTCGTTTGTATATCGGATGCGCAGCTGAATCAGGCTGCGATCTTTTGGCCCTGAGCGATTTCGATACCGCTGAAGATCAAAAGATCGCAGCCTGCGGCAGCTCCTACGAGGGACCGCGCAGTTCGGCAGAGTAGTGTTTGATCAATGCATCTCGGTGAACGCGAGCTTCACGCCAATGGCAATCAACACTGCGCCCATGGTCCGGTCGAACCAGTGGCCCATGCGGGCGAAACCGGCGCGCACACGCTGTTGACTGAACAGCATCGCCACCAGGCAGAACCAGACTGCCGTCGCCGCTGCCAGATAAATCCCGTAACCGGCCTGTACCGCCAATGGTGTGTGCGGGTTGATCACCACGGTGAACAGCGACAGGAAAAACAGCGTGGCTTTGGGGTTCAAGCCATTGGTCACGAAGCCCGAGGTGAAAGCGCCCCGCGCGGTGCGTTCGCCAGCCTCCTGATGCAGGTCATCAGCCACCCGTTTGGCCGGTTGCGCGCGCAAGGCCTTGAAGCCGATGTACAGCAGATACGCGGCGGCGACCCATTTCAAGGCGTTGAACAGCACGATCGACTGAGACACGATCAGCCCGATACCCAACAGCGAATAACCAACGTGCAGGAAAATCGCCGAGCCGACGCCCAGCGCCGTCCAGGTTCCGGCACGGCGCCCGTGGGTCACGCTCTCACGCACCACCACGGCGAAGTCCGGGCCGGGGCTGGCGACGGCCAGCAGGTGAATCAGGGCAACGGTCAAGAACTCTGTCCAGTACATGGGGGCTCCTTTGGGCAGGGCGATCAATTGAAATTTCCAGGATGGACGTCATCTGTGAAACCTGTGGCCACCGCCAACCGTAATGCAATCTGTAGGAGCGAGGCTTGCCCGCGAAGAACGAAAACGCGGTGCATCAGATACACCGCAGTGCTTGCTTCGCGGGCAAGACTCGCTCCTACAGCGAACGCAGCCTTCGGCAGCATGACCAATTGTTTCATCTGGTAGGCTCGGCAGATTACGCCTTCAGTTCAATGCACAAAAGGTACAGTTGATGACGAACTCTCGCCGCGCCGTTTTCCTCGACCATCCGTCCCTGGACCTCGGCGATCTCAATCTCAACCCACTTCGCGAGTGCTTCAGCGACTTGCAGCTGTTCGCGCAAACAATGCCTGATCAGGTGATCGAACGCCTCAAAGGCGCCAGCGTCGCGATCAGCAACAAGATTGTGATCGACGCAGCGGCCATGGCGGCCAGCCCGGAATTGAAGCTGATCCTGATCACCGCCACCGGCACCAACAACGTCGACCTCGCCGCCGCCCGCGCCCACGGGATCACCGTTTGCAACTGCCAGGGTTACGGCACGCCGTCGGTGGCTCAGCACACGATCATGTTGTTACTGAATCTGGCGACGCGCCTGGCCGATTATCAGAAGGCGGTCGCCGAAGGTCGCTGGCAACAGGCGAAACAGTTCTGCCTGCTGGACTATCCAATCGTCGAACTCGAAGGCAAAACCCTCGGCCTGCTTGGCCACGGTGAACTGGGCAGTGCCGTGGCGCGGTTGGCCGAGGCGTTCGGCATGCGCGTGATGCTGGGGCAGATTCCGGGGCGTCCTGCCCGACCGGATCGTTTGCCGCTGGATGAGCTGCTGCCGCAAATCGACGCCCTGACCCTGCACTGCCCACTCAACGAACACACTCGCCACTTTATCGGCGCCCGCGAACTGGCCTCGATGAAACCCGGGGCCTTCGTGGTCAACACCGCGCGCGGTGGCTTGATTGACGAGCAAGCATTGGCCGATGCCCTGCGCAACGGTCATCTGGGCGGCGCGGCCACCGACGTATTGAGCGTCGAACCACCCACGGCGGGCAATCCGCTGCTGGCCCAGGATATTCCACGGCTGATCGTCACCCCGCACAACGCCTGGGGCAGTCGCGAGGCGCGGCAGCGAATCGTTGGCCAGTTGACCGAAAACGCCCGCGGCTACTTCAGCGGTCAAGCGCTGCGGGTCGTCAGTTGATAAACTGCGGCACTTTTTTTCCAGGAGCAGAGTATGGATCCGCGCAGTGAAGTACTGCTTCGTCAGGCCGAGTTATTCCAGGGTTCGGTGTTGCTGGCCGGTTTGCCCGCCGATGATTTGCTGGGCCGCTTGCCCGATGCCCATGGTTGGTGCTGGCACGCCGGCGATCAAACAGCGCTGGACGCCCGTTTCGCCGAGCGCAGCCATTTCGGCGTGAATGCACCGGAGCGCGAGTTCGACAGTGCCGTGGTGTTTCTGCCCAAGTCCAAAGACCTGACCGACTACATCCTCAACGCCCTCGCCTCTCGTTTGGCTGGCCGTGAGTTGTACCTGGTGGGCGAAAAACGTAGTGGTATCGAAGGCGCGGCCAAGCAGTTGAACCCCTTCGGCAAACCCCGCAAGCTCGACAGCGCACGGCATTGCCAGCTCTGGCAGGTCACCGTGGCCAATGCACCAGAAGCCAAGTCACTGGAAAGCCTGGCACAGACCTACGAACTGCCACTGGCCGAAGGCCCATTGAAAGTCATCAGCCTGCCGGGCGTGTTCAGCCACGGTCGACTGGATCGCGGCAGCGCCCTGTTGCTGGAACATCTGGACAAACTGCCCAGCGGCCACTTGCTGGACTTCGGTTGCGGCGCGGGTGTGTTGGGGGCGGCGGTCAAGCGGCGTTATCCGCACAACCAGGTCACCCTGCTCGATGTGGATGCGTTTGCTGCTGCCAGCAGTCGCCTGACCCTGGCCGCCAACGGCCTGGACGCGGAGGTGATGACCGGTGACGGCATCGATGCCGCGCCCATGGGTTTGAGCGCGATTCTGAGCAACCCACCGTTCCATGTCGGCGTACACACCGATTACTTCGCCACCGAGAACTTGCTGCGAAAAGCGGCTAAACATCTGAAAAACGGCGGCGAACTTCGGCTGGTAGCGAACAGCTTCCTGAAGTATCAACCGCTGATCGAAGAGCACTTGGGCGTGTGTGCAATCAAGGCTGAAGGACAGGGTTTCCGAATCTACCGGGCCAAGCGCGGCTGAAAACACTTTCGAAAAACAGCGCTTGCCCCAGAGCGACGAAGATCCTTGTGGGAGCGGGGGGGGGGGGGGGGGGGGGGGGGGGGGGGGGGGGGGGGGGGGGGGGGGGGGGGGGGGGGG
>NZ_JBXAOA010000080.1:0-11972 GCF_058802325.1 Pseudomonas sp. GW822-FHT02E03
CGATCGCGGCGGGCCCACGGAGCAGGACCGGAGCGAGGGCATGCCGAGCCTGGGCGAGGCACCGAACGAAAGGGGCAAAAGCGCTTTGGTTACTTTCGCGCTCTTCGAAAGTGACCCGACGTAAGGGCGGAACCATAGGTAGCCGTTACCGCAAAAACGGATATGTACCCCAATTCTCTCACCACAATTGTGTGTGCCGACCTGAAGTCGAAGGGCATACGAAGGGCGGTGTAGACTAAGGCCCTGTTCTCTTTCGGCAAGACAAGGGAGTGTGCCCAGCCATGATTGGTGCCGAGTTACTGTCCTCCGAAACCCTGACGGTGGGGTGGTTGATCTACGTACCGGTGCTGATCTGGGCCATTGCGCGATCACCCTGGGTCGAACTGTTCAGCGATAGCCGCCGCCAGCATCTATTGTTCGGCACGGTGTTCGCGCTGTTCATGCTCTGGCTGGTGCGACGGGACTTCGACACCGGCGTGTCCTATCACTTCATCGGCATGACGGCGGTGACGTTACTGCTGGATTGGCCGTTGGCGATTGTCGGCGGACTGGTGGCGCAAACGGGATTGGTGCTGCTCGGACGGCAGGACATGGCGGCCATGGGGGTCAACGGCGCGCTGCTGATTCTGCTGCCGGTGCTGGTCACCGAGTGCTGCGCCATCCTGGTGGAGCGCGCGCAGCCGCGTAATCCCTTTGTGTATATCTTCTGTTCCGGTTTTTTTGCCGCTGCGTTGTCGGCCCTGTTGTGCCTGACTCTGGCGCTCACGCTGCTGTGGTATGACGAACGTTTCGCCATGCCGTACTGGCTGACAGATTTTGTCGGCTACCTGTGGCTACTGATTTTCCCGGAAGCGTTTATCAACGGCATGGTGGTCAGTGCATTGGTGGTGTTCTGCCCCGAATGGCTGGAGACGTTCAATCGCACCCGCTACCTTTCGGCGCCCTGGAAAGACGACGATCCCAAATCTTGATCCACATCAAATCCAAAAAACGTTGCCGAATCCATGCTCTGGAAAACCTTCAGGAGCAATGGCATGAGTGTGTATGAGTGGGCCCGGCAGGAGTTGCGTCAGAGTCTGGATGTGGCGCAAGAGGTGGGCTTCGATCCGGGATTGAGCCTGCGCGCCTTGCTCAGTGCGGTAGTGCAGCAGAGCAAGGCGGTACGCAATATAGAAGACCTGGCCGATGAGTTGCGGTTTCTCGCCGAGAACCTCGACGAGGGCCAGGACTATGGCTTTATGCGGCCCTGAGGGGCGGGATCAGTGGCGCGGGTCGAAGTCGCCGCTGAACATCTCGTCCTCGGCATCGGGAGGTACCGGGATCTTGTGTTCTTCCGACGCCCAGGCGCCCAGGTCGATCAGTTTGCAACGGTCCGAACAGAATGGCCGGAACTTGCTCTCGGGGCTCCATTCGACAGGGGCACCGCAGGTTGGGCAATCGACGGTTGGGGTTTGGCTCATGACTGGCCTCCACGCAAAGTAAGGTAAAAGTGATGCAGGCGTTCGACCTCGCTGTGCAGCCAGGCGAGGTCGCGGTCGTTGACCACCACATCGTCGGCATGGTTCACGCGGTCCTGTCGGCTGGACTGTGCCTTGAGGATCGCCTGGACCTGCTGTTCGCTGGTCTGGTCACGCTGCAGGGTGCGCTCGATCTGTAACTGTTCCGGGGCATCGATCACCAGGACCCGTTGGGTCATGGCGTACTGCCCGGACTCGATCAGCAGCGGCGAAACCAGAATCGCGTAAGACGATTGTGCCTTGGCCAGATGGTGGACGATTTCTTCGGCGATCAGCGGATGCAGCAGTGCTTCGAGCCAGCGGCGTTCATCCGGCACTTCGAAGATCAGCTTGCGCAGCGCCGCGCGATCCAGTTGGCCGTCGGCTTGCAGCACGCCGGGGCCAAAGTGCTCGGCGATCTTCGCCAGTGCCGGGCGACCGGGTTCTACCACCCAGCGAGCCGCATGATCGGCGTCCACCACGTGCACGCCCAGATCAATGAAGTGCTGGGCGGCCGCGCTTTTGCCGCTGCCGATGCCGCCGGTCAGGCCGAGAATCCAGGGTTTTTCCACAGGGGTATTCATTTCAAACCGACAAACTGCCAATAGAAGCCGGTTATTTGACCACCCCAGAGCAAGGCAATCCAGCCGGCAATGGCCAGATAGGGGCCAAAGGGCAGCGGCGTCGAGGTTTTTGCGTCCCGCAGGCGCAGCAAAATCACCCCGATGATGGCGCCCAGCAGCGATGACAGCAGGATGGTCAGCGGCAGGATCTGCCAGCCGCCCCAGGCGCCGAGCATCGCCAAGAGCTTGAAGTCACCGTAGCCGATGCCGTCCTTGCCGGTGATCAGCTTGAATAGCCAGAACACCGTCCACAGCGCCATGTAGCCGGCCACCGCGCCCCAGAGCGCGTCATGCAGTGACACGAAGAGTCCGAAACTGTTGACGATCAATCCCAGCCATATCAACGGCAGCACCAGCACGTCCGGCAACAACTGGTGCTCGGCGTCGATCAGGCTCATCGCCAACAGGCCCCAGCTCAGGACCAGCACCATGCAGGCCTGCCAGCCGAAACCGAAATGCCAGGCGACGAACGCTGACAGCACGCCGCAGGCCAGTTCGGTCAGCGGGTAACGTTTGCTGATCGGCGTCGCGCAGTTCGAGCATCGCCCGCGTAAAAACAGATAACTGAGCACGGGAATGTTTTCCCACGCTCGAATCCGATGGCCACAGTCGGGGCACTCGGAGTGAGGCAATATCAGGTTGTAAGCCGGGCCGGGGGCTTCGGGTGGCAAATCCAGGACGTCATGGGCTTGCAAGCGCCATTCACGCTCAAGCATTTTCGGCAGGCGCCAGACCACCACGTTGAGGAAACTGCCGATCAGCAAACCGATCACCCATGCGGTGATCACGAAGGCCAGCGAGTTGTGACTCAGAAATTCGTTCAAGGACATATCAGATCGCTGAGCCAAGTTGGAAGATGGGCAGGTACATTGCAACCACCAGGCCGCCGACGATAACCCCCAGTACTACCATGATGAAAGGCTCCATCAGACTGGTCAGGTTATCGACCATGTTATCCACCTCGTCCTCATAGAAGCTCGCGACCTTGTCGAGCATGTCATCCAGTGCGCCAGACTCTTCGCCAATGGCCGTCATCTGGATCGCCATGTTCGGAAATATACCGGAGGTGCGCATCGCAAAATTCAGCTGCATGCCGGTGGAAACATCCTGCCTTATGCGTAATACCGCTCGCTTGAACACGATGTTGCCGGTTGCGCCTGCCACTGAATCCAGGGCTTCGACCAGTGGCACCCCGGCGGCGAACGTCGTCGACAAGGTGCGGGCGTAACGGGCCACGGCGGACTTGTACATCAGCGCGCCAACCAACGGCAGTTTCAGCAGCCAGGTGTCCATCCGGTCCCGAAAGCCCGGGGACTTTTTAAAGGCATGGCGGACGCCGAAAATCAGCGCACCCAACATGCCGAGCATCATCCACCACCAGGCCTGCATGAATTCCGACAAGCCGATGACCATCACGGTGAAGGCCGGCAGCTCGGCGCCGAACCCCGAGAACACCGACTCGAACTGCGGCACAACCTTGACCAGCAGAATCCCGGTCACAATGATCGCGACGAACACCACCGCTAGGGGGTAGGTCATGGCTTTCTTGATCTTGGCCTTGAGGCTTTCGCTCTTTTCCTTGTAGGTCGCCACCCGTTCCAGCAGGGTATCCAGAGCACCGGCCTGCTCGCCGGCATCCACCAGGTTGCAGTACAGCTCATCGAAATACTGGGGCTTTTTGCGCAGGGCCGCGGCGAAGCTGTTACCGGCCGCGACTTCCTGTTTTACCTCGTCCACCAGTTTGCGCATGTTCGGGTTATCGAAGCCCTCGCCGATAATGTCGAACGATTGCAGCAACGGTACGCCGGCTTTCATCATGGTCGCCATTTGCCGGGTAAACAGGGCGATGTCCAGGGCCTTGATGCGTTTGCCGGCACTGAAAATAGACGCGGTTTTTTTCCGCACCTTGCCCGGGTTGATGCCTTGCTTGCGTAACTGGGCCTTGATCAGCGCGGGATTCTGGCCGGTCAATTCGCCGGTCATTTTTGTGCCTTTTTTGTCTGTGCCTTCCCAGGCATATACGCTGATTTTCGCTGCTTTGACCGCCATGTTCAGTCCTTGGTGACCCGGTTGATTTCTTCAAGGCTGGTGATGCCTTGCATGGCCTTGAGCAGGCCCGAAGTACGCAGGTCGTTGAAGCCGTCCTTACGCATCTGGATGTCGATTTCCAGTGAATTGCCTTCGGCCATGATCAGCCGTTGCAGTTCTGGGGTGTTCTTTACCACTTCATAAATCCCTACCCGACCCTTGTAACCGCTGTTGCACTGATCGCAACCGACGGGTTCATAGATCGTGAATGAGCCGATGCGTTCCTCGGGAAAGCCTTCCTTGAGCAATGCCTCGCGGGGAATTTCGATGGGTTTTTTGCAATGACTGCACAATTTGCGCGCCAGGCGCTGGGCGATGATCAGGCTGACCGAGGTCGCGATGTTGAACCCCTGAATTCCCATGTTGTGCAGGCGGGTCAGGGTTTGCGCGGCGCTGTTGGTGTGCAGGGTGGAAAGCACCATGTGCCCGGTCTGGGCGGCCTTGATGGCGATTTCAGCGGTTTCGAGGTCGCGGATTTCACCGACCATGATCACGTCCGGGTCCTGACGCAGAAACGAGCGCAGCGCCTGGGCGAAATCCAGTCCCTGCCTGGGATTGACGTTGACCTGGTTGATGCCTTCGATGTTGATTTCTACCGGGTCTTCGGCAGTGGAAATATTGATGTCGACGGTGTTGAGGATGTTCAGCCCGGTATAGAGCGACACGGTCTTGCCCGAGCCGGTGGGGCCGGTCACCAGGATCATTCCCTGTGGCTGCTTGAGCGCGGCCATGTACAGGTCTTTCTGGTCGGGCTCGTAGCCGAGGGCATCGATGCCCATTTGGGCACTGGACGGGTCGAGGATCCGTATTACCACTTTCTCGCCCCACAAGGTCGGCAGTGTGTTGACCCGGAAGTCGATGGACTTGCTTTTGGACAGGCGCATCTTGATTCGCCCGTCCTGAGGTTTGCGCCGCTCGGAGATGTCGAGACTGGCCATGACCTTCAGCCGCGAGGCAATGCGGTTGGCCAGTTGCGTCGGCGGCCTGGCGACCTCCCGCAGCATGCCATCGGTGCGCATGCGCACGCGGTAGATTTTTTCATAGGGCTCGAAATGCAGGTCGGAAGAACCGCTCTTGATCGCGTCGAGCAACATCTTGTGGACGAAGCGCACCACGGGGGCATCATCGGCATCTTGCCCTCCGAGGGCGTCCTGTTTCTGCTCATCGACCGACTCGATGTCCACCCCGTCGAGGTCGACATCGGCCATGTCTTCCAGGCCGGTGGAGTGGTTGTCGAAGAATTTTTCGATGGCGTCGCTGAGCTTGTCTTCCTCCACCAGAATGGCTTCGGTGCTCAGCCCGGTGCTGAACTGGATGTCGTTGATGGCCTGGTGACTGGTCGGATCGGAAATCCCCACGAACAGCTTGTTACCACGCCGCCAGAGGGGCAGGGCGTGGTGCTGGCGGATCAGCTTCTCACTGACCAGCCCTCGGGGTTGAGTGTCCTTGTCCAGGCAGTTGAGGTCCAGCAGGGCCATGCCGAAATGCTCCGAGGCCACCTCGGCGACCTGCCAGCTTTTCAGCAGTTTGTTTTGCACCAGATAGCTGACCAGCGAAATTCGATTGCGTTGGGCTTGTTGATACGCCTGTTGCGCACTTTGGTCAGTGATCAGTTCGGCCAGTACCAATTGCTTGGCCAGACCGCTAAGGGCGATGTCATTCATTGGGATACCGGACGCAGACAGTGAATGACTTATAGCCTAGTCAAGCAGTGGAACCAAACCAGCCGGGGTGAGGTGACAAAAAGTGTCAGATAGTGCTGATCCTTGGAGTAGGAAAGGTCTTTGCCGCGATCTCGCGCCCAGCAGGCAGGGGCGCGCGCGACTTGGCATGACCTGTGCTGTGCCTTGTTCAGATCATGAGATTTCGACTCATGCATGGAGCCTGTCTATGAAAAATCAAAAAGGTTTTACTCTGATCGAGCTGCTGATCGTGGTGGCGATCATCGGGATTCTGGCGACGTTTGCGTTGCCGCAATATTCGAAGTACCAGGCGCGGGCGAAGGTAACTGCTGCTCTTGCAGAAATATCGGCACTGAAAGTGCCTTTCGAAGACATTATCAACCAAGGTACTAATCCGACCCTCGCTCTGATCGGCGGTACGGCGACCACAGGTAATTGCACAATTACAGCATCGGGTACCGCCGCTGACGGCGCAGGTACTATCGGTTGCACGATCCTCAATGCTCCAGGACCGGTACTCAGCAAAACCATTACGCTAACACGCACACTCGCTGGTGGTTGGACGTGCGCCACCACGGCTGAACAGGAATATGCTCCTAAAGGCTGCACGGGTGTTGCCGCTGCTAGCTGATCCATCGTCATCCTGCCAATGCCCCGCGTTTCACGACGCGGGGCATTTTTTTGCTCGTCATTTGTGGGCCAATTCAATAATCAAGAAAATCCCCCGACAATTCATGGCCTTAGGCCTGCGTTAAAACCCGCAAGTTGCATGTAGATAATTTCGCAGTCATGCAATTTGCATGATTCCGAAAATTACCTTTGTTGTTAACTAGTTGATTTATAAGAATTTATTTTTTATCGAACAGTTGGCACAGCGTTCGCACTCTCTCCTGTAACCCTGCTGACAAGACACGCAGCAGACTTTCCAGAAATACAGGAGTTACTCGTATGAAGAAGTTCGCTATCGCTGCCGCTACTGCTACCGCGCTGACCCTGACCATGGCCAACGCTGCATTTGCACAGACCACCCAAGCGACTCAGGCACCCATGATGCTGGCCGCCGGTGAAGTCACTGAAGCGAAAGAGGATGTTTCCGATACCTGGATCACAACCAAAGTCAAAGCAGACCTGCTCACCGAAAAAGGCATCCCAGGCACCGACATCAAAGTCGAAACCAACAAAGGCGTTGTTTCCCTGTCTTCCATGACCGTTCTGACAGATGCTCAGAAAACAACCGCCGTGGCTATCGCCAAGAAAATCAAAGGCGTCAAAGCGGTGTCCGCTGACGGCCTGAAATCCGAGTAAGACAAGGCTTCTCGCCTGGACCGGGAGAAGGTGCGGTAGACGGGCCGAGTCATACGTCTGCCGCTACTTGAGCGTTCATGCGAAGGCCACAAGGACGTGGCCATTACAGGCCCCGGCATTCGTGTCGGGGCTTGTTCTATTGCGGACTACGCAAAACAACTGTGGGAGCGGGCTTGCTCGCTCCCACATTGGTTTATGGTGGATTCAATTACCACGCTTGCTGGTGATCTGAACCAACCGGTTGCCTTCAAAGCGCAGGTACTGGTACATCCCGCTGTTGGGCCCGTAGGTCCATTCCTCGACCTGAAATTCTTCCCGTCGATTGGCGCTGCGCTTGTAGCCCAGCAAGTCGCGGGCAACGGGCTCTCCGCATTTTTGCAGCACTTCGCTGGACCTGTCCCCGACGCTGATCAATTGACTGCCGCAACGCAAGGTATCAGCCGCCGTTGCCTGGCCGGCAGCCAGCAACAGAGCCAGGCTCAGAAGCCAATGTGCGCCCATCATTCGGCATCCAGATGCATGGGCGTGATAACGCGGCCATCGCTTTCTGCCTCGCCGAGGCTGGCGTCGATGAAGTACACGCGGTCATCGGCCAATTGCCCCTTGTCCACCAGATAATCCTTGATGCTGCTGGCCCGTTCTTGCCCCAGTTGACGCAACAGCACCTCGCTGGAACTCCAGAACGCGATCACGCCTTCCCGCATTTTTTTGCTGCGTTCTTCCTTGCCCAGATCCTTCCATTCGGCGGGCGGCTGGGTCTTGAGGCGTGTGCGGTAGATCCCTTCAAGCAGCGGGCCTTTCTCGTTGTCCGGTACGTCCAGCAACGAGGCTTGGGCCGGTACTTTGTCACCGCGACGCTGGAGCATTTTGTAGTAGTTGTACTGGTACTCCCGCTCCAGGCGTTGCTCGGCAATCAGCGGGCCATCGCTGCTCTTGGCCGCGGTGCCTTCGATTTCCAGGCGCAGGGCCGGACGCTCCTTGAGCGCTTGGGACAGTTTGACCAGCGCCGCTTCGGCGTCTTTGCTCAAGTCACTGGAACCCGGTGCAAATGCCACGCTGCCCAAGTCTTCCGAACCACCGCCGCTGACCAGCCCGCCAATCATTTTGAATGGCGCTGCGGCGGCTTTCACGATCAGGTTGCGCAGGGTCTGCCAGATAATAGGCATGACACTGAACTGAGGGTTGTTCAGGTCGCCGCTCACCGGCAGTTCGATGGAAATCTTGCCGTCGACATCCTTGAGCAAGGCAATCGCCAGTTTCAGTGGCAGGCTCACCGCGTCCGGGCTGTCGACCTTTTCACCCAGTTGCAACTGCTCGACCACCACTTTGTTTTCGGCCAGGAGCTGGCCGTTGGTGATCTTGTAATGCAGGTCGAGATTGAGCCGGCCCTTGCGGATACGGTAACCGGCGAACTTGCCGGAGTAGGGCGTCAAAGTGGTCAATTCCACCCGTTTGAAACTGGTGGCGATGTCCAGGCTGGCCATCGGGTCGAACGGATTGACCGAACCCTTGATGGTCACCGGTGCATAGCGGTCGACCTTGCCCTTGATGTCGACGCTGGCCGGTTTTGCCTGTCGGCTGTCGATGGTGCCAATCTTCCCGTTGAGCTGTTGAATGGCTGTGGCGAAGTTCGGGGTCAGGCTGAAGTCGGCGAAGTTTGCCGAACCGTCATTGATGGCAATGCCGCCAATGTGGATGCCCAGCGGTTTTTCTTTTCCGGCTGCCGGTTTGGTCGCAGCGGTAGTTGTGGCGCCGGAGTCGGCCGGTTGCGGGATCAACAGGTCATCGACGTTGGTGGTGCGATCATCGTTGATCATGAAGCGTGCATAAGGCTGGAACAAGTTGACCTTGTCGATCGACAGGCTGTCGCCATGCTGATAGTTCAGGCCTTCGAGCACCAACTGTTGCCACTTGAGGAAGTCGCGGGTTTTCAGAGTGTCGAGGGTATGCAGTTGATCGACCTGGGCTTTGCCTGTGACGCTGAACGCCAGCGGTTCGGTGCTTTTCAGGTCGACCGCCAGATCACTGCCCAGCATGCCGCTGCGCAGTTCGAGACGAATGAACGGGTTGATGTAGGACTGGGCGACGCGCAGGTCGATGTCCTTCGTCTGCACGTTCAGTTTGGCGCTGATCGGGGCCAGATTGACCACGCCGTCCGCGGTGATCTTGCCTTGCTTGCCCACGCCGGAGTCGAGCTTGAGGTTGAAAGGTGAGCCATTGAGACTGTCGAAATTTTGCAGGTCCAGGTTCAGGGGGCCCAACTCCAGCGCCACCGCCGGTTGTGCCTTGCGGTCGGCCAGATGTACCTGATAGTCACGTAGCTGCACGTCTTTGAGCAGCACCTGCCAAGGCTTGCTCGGCGCGGTCGGTTCAGGCTTCGGCGAATCGGCTACTGCCGGCGCGCTGGCTGGTTCGGCATTGGCTTTGTTGGCCGCTTTGGATGGCTGACTGGCGAACAGTTTTTGCCAGTCGAGTTGCCCGTCGGCTTCGAGGGCGGCCCAGGTTTCCAGTTTTTTGCTGCGAATCTTGCCGACCACCACTTGCTGTTTGGCCAGGTCTACGGTGGTTTCGCTGATGTCCAGCCGCTCGAGCTTCGCCAGCGGTCGACCGTCCGGCGTCTTGATGGCGAAAGGCGCGACACTGACGGCAACGTTACTTAGCAGCAGTTCGGTTTCCTTGGCCAGGTTGAGTTTGTAGTCGGTGCTGAGGCTGATGACGCCATCTTCGAGTGCAAGTGGCACAGCATCGCGCACATAGGGCCAGAAGGATTTCATCTTGCCGTCGGTGATTTTCAGCTTACCTTCGGAGGCCATCGGGATCAGGCTGAAATTACCGGTCCAGTCGATCTGTCCACCTGCCGGGCCAACGGCCACCAACGTCATGTCGGCGCTGTCTTCGGGCAGGGTGCTGAGGTTTTTCAGTTCGAAGTCGAGTTTGTCGTAGAGGAATTCGATGGGTTCGCTGGGCCGTGTATCCTCGAAATGCAAGGAGCCACCGGCCAGTTTGATTCGCTCCACGCGCAGCGGGAATGGTTTGGCGTCCGGATCGACGGGGGTCGGTTCGCTGGCGGGGATTTTGAACAGCCCGAGCAGGTTGAGCTTGCCGTCCTTACTGAAGAGGATTTCGGTCTTGGGTTTGTCCAGTTCGATATCGGACAGGTGCAATGCCTTGGTCCAAAGACTGTCGATCTGCAGGTTGGCGTACAGACGTTCGAAGCCCACTTGCTCCTTGCCCGGCTCGCCGATGACCAAGCCCCAAAGGGTGACTTCAAGGCTGAACGGGTTGAGTTCGATTCGCTGAATCGTCGCGGGTGTCGTGGCGTAGTTGGCCAATTGTTGATTGGCAATCCGCAACGCGATGCCCGGTAAAATCAGAAACCCCAGCAGGCTATAAAGAGCCAAGGCAGTCAACAAGGCGCCGATAGCGCGAATCAATCCTTTGGGCATGTGCGGCTTCATCTGTCGGAATCGGAGTGCCTTGGAGTATGGCATGCGTTTGCGGTTCCGAAGCAACCAGGCTTTATAGGATTTATCTGATTATCGGTGCGAATTTTCAGAGCTGCAGAATCAGCGTTTTCAGTGGCGGCTGCTGATCCATCGATGGGAAATCGCTGCCCGGTGTCAGCGCTGTCCACTCACGCACCGGGCGCCCGGCCTTCTCTGCGCAGCGCAAAACCTGCTCGCGCCAATCGTCCATGCTGACCTTCGCCAGGTTGTTGCAGCAGATCAGTACGCCATCGTCGGCGGTGGTCAGCAGCGCCGGTTTGAGCAGGCTCTGGTAGTCGCGCAACAGGTCGACCGTGCCGAAAGCACTCTTGGCCCAGGCCGGAGGATCAAGCAGTACCAAATCGTACTGACGCGGGTCCAGACGTTGATAGCTCGGCAGTTTCTGCCCGCGACGCTGGCTGATCGGCAGACCGGCCAATTGACGAATCGCCGGGAAATAATCGGACTGGATGAACTCCATCGTCGGCAATTGCGGGTTGAGCAAGCCGTTCTCACGACCGACCGCCAGATTGCCTTCGGCAAAGTCCAGGTTACACACCTCGCTCGCACCACCCGCCGCGGCGCTGAGGCCGACGCCACAGGTGTAGGCAAACAGGTTCAGCACACTTTTGTTTTTGCTGTGCGCCTTGACCCAGCCGCGAGCGTTTCGCAGATCGAGAAACAGCAACGGGTCCTGGCCAGCGTGGCGCCCGCGAACCCGGTAGTTCAGTCCCCATTCGTGGCCGATCAAATCTTGCAGGGCGGCTTCGTCGGCGCGGTAGACGGTGTCTTCGCGGTCGATGCGCGAGTTACCACGAGAACGGTCGTTGTAGACCAGCAGGGTGTCGAGGCCCAACTGCTGATTGACGATCTCGTGCAGTTGCAGCAGAGCGTCACGCTCCAGCGCCTGATGAAAACTCTGCACCAACAGTTGCGGGCCGTAGCGGTCGATGGTCAGGCCGCCGGCGCCTTCCTGGCTGCCGTGGAACAGGCGATAGCAATCGGTGCCTTGCTGATGCAGTTCGGCAAGCAAATCCTGGCGACGATCAAGGGCGGCGCACAGCGCCTGATTCAAGGAAGACATGCTGGGCGCCTTGCAGGAGGGAATTGGGGCGCGGGAGTTTAACAGCTTGGACGATGAAGAACCTGTACCTGTAGGAGCGAGGCTTGCCCGCGAAAGCGGTGTGTCAGGCGACATTGATGTTGATTGTCCCGCCGTCTTCGCGGGCAAGCCTCGCTCCTACATCTATGGTTACCCCCTTTTCTGCAATACTGTTCTTGATGCGTGTTTGG
>NZ_JBXAOA010000081.1:0-10144 GCF_058802325.1 Pseudomonas sp. GW822-FHT02E03
GTAGGTCATCGTCAAGATTAAATTCCGAAACCCCTATCTGCGTATGCAGGTAGGGGTTTTGTTTTGCCCGCAGGAAAGTGCCGTGGCAAATAAAGGAATAGCCCGCCCGCTATCCCTTGTGATAGTTGCATCGTTTATGAAATTTTGGCTGACGCGCTAAAGTGACCCCGCCGTTTTTGGTATGGTGCAGCTCGTTTTTTAACGGACTGATTTCAAGCCTACGGATCGGCACTTCCTCTACAGTCAAAGAGCTGCCGCAGAAATGCCTGAACCGATACCAATCAAGGACCACGAAAAAGAGACGCGCCTGGTCAATAAAAGACTGATGGCCTGCGCCTTGTTCGTCGTTGCTATCACCTGCGCGCTGGTGGTACGGCTGTATGTTCTGCAAGTGGTTGAGTACGACTACCATTCGACGATCTCCGAAAATAACCGCGTACACGTATTGCCGATCGCCCCTACCCGTGGGTTGATCTATGACCGAAACGGCGTGCTTCTGGCGGACAACCGGCCCAGTTTCAACTTGACCATCACCCGAGAACGGGCCTCCGATGTCAAAGAAGAGCTGGATGACGTGGTCAACCTCCTGCACCTGCCGGCTGAAGACCGCACACTGTTCGACAAGGCAATGAAGCAGGCTCGACACCCCTTCGTGCCCGTCACCTTGTTCTACGAACTCAGCGAAGAACAGATCGCCGTGCTGGCAGTCAACGAGTTCCGTTTGCCAGGGATCGACGTAGAGCCACAATTCGTTCGCCACTACCCGATGGGCGCACACTTCGCACACTCGATCGGCTACGTCGGCCGCATCAACGAGAAAGAGTCCAAAGCCCTGGATACGGTGGAATACCGTGGCACCCAATCCATCGGCAAGACCGGCATCGAGAAATTCTACGAGCCCGAGTTGCACGGCCATGTGGGTTATGAAGAAGTCGAAACCAATGCTCAGGGCCGCGTGCTGCGAGTGCTCAAACACACCGATCCGATCCCCGGCAAAAACATCGTTCTGAGCCTCGACGTCAAACTTCAGGAAGCTGCCGAGGAGGCGTTGGGCGATCGCCGTGGCTCGGTGGTCGCTCTCGACCCGTCGACCGGCGAAGTACTCGCGATGGTCAGCAAGCCCAGTTTTGACCCGAATTTGTTTGTGACCGGCATCAGCTTCAAGGAGTACGCGGCGCTACACGATTCCATCGACCGGCCGCTGTTCAATCGTGTGCTGCGTGGGCTCTACGCGCCGGGCTCGACCATCAAGCCGGAAGTGGCTATTGCCGGCCTCGACGCCGGGGTGGTCACTGCGCAGACCCGCGTCTTCGATCCGGGTTACTACCAGCTACCGGATTTCGATCATAAATACCGTAACTGGAACCACAGTGGCGATGGCTGGGTGGACATGGACGCGGCGATCATGCGCTCCAACGACACCTACTTCTACGATCTGGCGCACAAGCTGGGGATCGACCGTCTGCACGATTACATGGCGATGTTTGGCCTCGGCGAGAGGGTCTCGCTGGACATGTTCGAAGAGTCTGCGGGGTTGATGCCATCCCAGGCCTGGAAGAGCGCCACGCGCCGTCAGGCATGGTTCCCGGGTGAGACCGTGATCCTCGGCATCGGCCAGGGTTACATGCAGGTCACGCCGCTGCAGCTCGCCCAGGCCACTGCACTGATCGCCAACAAAGGTGTCTGGAACCGGCCGCACCTGGCCAAGACTGTGGACGGTGTTGCACCAGTGGATGAGCATCCAATGCCAAACATCCTATTGAAAGACCCGCGTGACTGGGAGCAGGTCAACCACGGCATGCAGATGGTAATGCACGACGCTCGCGGGATTGCCCGAGCGGCAGCCGCGGGGGCTCAATACCGCATCGCCGGCAAGAGTGGTACGGCGCAAGTGGTGGCAATCAAGCAGGGTGAGCGCTACAACCGGGCGAAAACCCTGGAGCGCAACCGTGACAACGCCTTGTTCGTCGGTTTCGCCCCGGCCGAACATCCGAAGATTGTCATTTCGGTGATGATCGAGAACGGCGAGGCTGGTGGTCGCGTCGCCGGTCCCGTGGTGCGGCAGATCATGGACGCCTGGTTGCTCGATCAGGACGGCCACCTGAAGCCGCAATACGCCGTGCCGGGCAAAGCGCCGGGCGACCCTCACGTCTAACGATCAAAGCTTCACAGCACAGGCTCACGAATACTGAGCATGTGCTGGAAGCTCTCCAGAAACACGGTTTCGGCCTGACTCATCTTCTGCTCGCGATTCCACAATAGCTGGATATCGAAATCCACCACCCCATCTTCCGGTGGCAAACGCCAGAGCAAACCTTGCTCGACATCCCTTCCTACCAAGTGCGTCGGCAGGCAGCCAATGCCGAACCCTGAACAGATCAAACGATAAATTTCTTCGAAACTCGTTGATGACGCAACGATCTTGCCAGTGAACCCTTGTTGATCGCGAAACAGTGTCAACGGCGACAGATTGCCCCCGAGCTGGTCGCTGGTGAAGCTCACGAAATTCTCCGCCGCGAGCTGTTCCAGGGTCAGGTTCTCTTGTCCGAACAGTCGATGGCGCTGCCCACAAAAGTACGCATAAGTCTCGCGAAACAGTACTCGCTGTTCCAATCGCGGCTGCGGTAAACGGCACAGGCCGACGCCAACGGTCGCCGTCTTTTGCAGCAGTGAACTGATGATGTTCGAGCTGCCCATCACTTCGACTTCAAATTCGATTTTCGGATGGGTTTCGTGGAAATCGGCGAGGAACTCGTCGTAATGTCGTGCTTGCACGCCGCTGACGGTAAGGATGCGAATCTTGCCGACCACATCGTCGTTATGACTCTCCACCACTGTGCCCAGTCGTGAAATATCGCCGTAAATGTCCGCCGCAATGCGCAGGACTTCCTCCCCGGTTTCCGTCAGATCAAACCGTCGCCCGCTACGGGCAATCAACACACATTCCAATTGTTCTTCCAGCCGTTTCAGTGCCTGGCTGACGGCTGACTGCGTGATATGCAATCGCGCAGCGGCCCGGCTCATGCTGCCTTCCTGGCCGATCACCAAATAGGTGCGTAACAGGTTCCAGTCGAGGCGATCATTCAGAAAGCGGCGACCAACCCAAGGGTTAGAAATGGAAGGCATAAAAATTCCCTGTAGTAGCAAGGCTAATAGTAAAGATAAGAATTTGAAAATTGACTAATCCTGGCACGGAAGCGATAAAGCTAACAAGCGCCACAGAGTGCAACCCGTAAACAGCCTTCAATACCTGCCCAAAACTATAAATACACAGGGTCCTTGCATGCACACTACCCCTCAACCGCGTCGAGCGGCAGCGGCAGCCTTCATTGGCACGACCATCGAGTTCTACGACTTTTACATTTACGCCACGGCGGCGGCGCTGGTGCTCGGGCAAGTGTTCTTTCCCAGCCACGACCCGGTGATGAGCACCCTGGCAGCGTTCGGCAGTTTCGCCGTCGGCTTCATCGCTCGACCAATGGCCGGCATGGTGTTCGGTCATTTGGGTGATCGCCTCGGTCGCAAGAAAATGCTGCTGGTGACCATGGCGCTGATGGGGCTTGCTACCACCGGCATCGGGATGTTGCCGAGCTACGCCAGCGCCGGTATCTGGGCGCCGATCGGTCTGATTGTGCTGCGTTTGATCCAGGGCATTTCAGTCGGTGGCGAGTGGGGCGGGGCGGTGTTGATGGCCAGCGAGCACGCACCGGCCAAACGCAAAACCTTTTATGCCTCGTTCGCTCAGCTCGGCAGCCCGGCAGGTTTGCTGCTGGCCCTGATTGCTTTTCGCCTGGTGACATCCCTTGAGCCAGAGGACTTCCTCGCCTGGGGCTGGCGTCTGCCGTTTCTCGCCAGCGGTGTGCTGATGATGGTCGGCCTGATGATCCGCTCCGGGGTGCATGAGTCGCCGGAATTCGCCAAGGCGAAGGACAACAACGAGACCGCCAAATACCCGGTGAAGGATGTGATTCGCACCTGCTGGCGGCAGATCCTGTTCGCAGCCGCCGCGGTGACCATCGGTTCCGCCGGGTTCTTCTTCACCAACACGTTCATGATCACTTACGTCACCCAGTATCAGGGCATCCCGCGCTCGACGATTCTCGATTGCCTGTTCCTGGTGACCGTCATTCAGCTGCTCTCGCAACCGCTTTCCGCGCTGCTCGCCGAGCGCATTGGCGAAGGCCGCTTCCTCAAACTCGTCGCGCTGCTGTGCATGGTCACGCCGTACCCGATGTTCCTGTTGGTGGGTACGCAAAACATTGTGCTGATGACCGTCGGCATCGCTCTGGCGGTGGTGATTCTCTCGGCGCTGTACGCGGTGATTGCCGGTTACATGACCCAGGCGTTCCCGGTGCACCTGCGCTACTCGGGCATTTCTATCGCATACCAGTTGAGTTGCGCGCTCGCCGGCGGCACCACGCCGCTGATCGGCACGCTGCTGGCGAGCAAGTTTTCCGGACAATGGTTGCCGTTGGCGGTGTTCTTCACCTTGCTCTCGGCCCTGTCCTTGATCGGTGTTTGCGGCCTGGCACGCCTGCGCGCCAACCCGGTCGCCACCCACGCTGCTAAAGAGGTGTATTCGTGAGTAAACCTGAACACATCGGCCCGGTTGAATGGCAAGCCCGTTGCGAACTGGCTGCGCTGTATCGACTGGTCGCGCACTTTCGCATGACCGATCTGATCGACACTCATATCACCCTGCGGATTCCAGGGCCTGAGCATCACTTTCTGATCAACCGCTACGGGGTGATTTTCGACCGCATGCGCGCTTCGGATCTGGTGCGCATCGATCAGGACGGGCGAGTGGTCGATCCGGCCTACGAAGGTCATCGGGTCAACGCCGCAGGCTTCGTTATCCACTCGGCGATCCACATGGCTCGCCCGGACCTGAACTGCGTGATCCATACCCATACCGCCGCCGGCATGGCAGTTGCCGCGCAGAAGCAAGGCTTGCTGCCGATCAGTCAGCACGCGCTGAAGTTCTACGGAAAATTGGCGTATCACACCTATGAAGGCATCGCCCTGTCGCTGGATGAGCGCGAGCGTTTGATTGCTGATCTGGGGCCGCACCGGGCGATGATCCTGCGCAATCATGGCTTGTTGGTCGGTGGCTCCGGCGTGGCACAGGCGTTCCAGGAAATTCACTTCCTGGAGCGTGCCTGTCAGGCGCAAGTTGCGGCGCTGGCCGGTGGTTCGGCGCTGCATTACCCGTCCCCGGAAGTGTGCGCACATACCGCCGAACAGTTTGACCGTGATGAACAGGACAACATCATCGACCTGGCCTGGGAGGCCGCCCTGACCCTGATCGAATCCCAGCGCGAGTCCTATTTGTCATGAGTCCTGTCATCAACACCGTGGTTTTGCTGTCCCGTGACACCCTGCTGCTCAAGCAATTGCAGGCTGCGTTTGCCCGCAGTGCGCCGCAACTCGCCACGGTGTTGGCCGATGATCCACAAGCCGCCAACGCGCAGATTGCCGCGTGCTGGTTTCCCTTGCCGGGCAGCCTCGGTGCATTGCCGAACCTGCAAGTCATTCACTCGGTGGCCGCCGGTATCGATCACCTGGATCACGACCCGTCGTGCCCGGACTTGCCGGTGTGCCGAGTGGTCGATCCCGGTCACCGCCAAGGCATGACTGAGTACGTGCGCTGGGCGGTGATTCACTATCACCGCGGCTTCGATCAGGTGCTGGAGCAACAACGGGAACAGCGCTGGGAGCGGCCGCTGCAACGGGCGGCGGGGCAGTTCAAGGTCGGGGTGATGGGGCTTGGGTCGTTGGGCAGCGCCATTGCCCAGGACCTGGCTGCCGCCGGTTACGACGTTCGTGGCTGGGCGCGCCGCCGCAAGGATCTGCCGGGCGTACAGACGTCCGCCGGTGCGGAACAACTGAACCCGTTTCTCGATGGATTGGAGTTGCTGATCAACTTGTTGCCGCTGACCAGCGAAACCCGCGGCATCCTCGGCAATGCAACGTTCGAGCGGCTCGCCAATGGCGCCGCGCTGGTCAATTGTGGTCGGGGCGGGCATCTGAATATCGACGACCTCGAACACGCGCTGGCCCGAGGAAAACTGCGCGGCGCTTTGCTGGATGTTTTCGAACAAGAACCGCTGCCGGTCGATCACCGTCTCTGGACAATGCCCGGCGTCACCATTACCCCGCATATGGCGTCCGCGGCTTCCCACGACTGTATCGCCGAACAAGTAGCAGAGAACTTTCGCCGTTTAAATGCCGGTGAGCCGTTATTGAATTGTGCGGACCGAACACTCGGTTATTAATAAGAAAGCGCCTTGCAAACTCGCCCATTGAGTTGGGCGACGTATAACAACAATCCCTTATCTCAAACGTTTTACTGCCAGTTAAAACAATTACATATGAGTTCTTGATGAACTCCTGGAGACAGTAATGAGCGATCTATCGCCTGTAGAAAAGTCCGGCGCACCTCCGGAAGTTGCAATCAGCATGAAGAAAGTTGCCGTGGCCAGTGTGATTGGCACCACGGTGGAATGGTACGACCTGTTTGTGTTCGCCACGGCTTCGGCGCTGGTGTTCAACAAAGTGTTCTTTCCTGATTTCGATCCGTTGATCGGTACATTACTGGCCTTCGGTACATTCGCTTCGGCGTATCTGGCCCGGATTGTCGGCGCGGCACTGTTCGGTCATTTCGGTGACCGCCTGGGACGCAAGTCGATGTTGTTGGTTTCACTGTTGACCATGGGGGCCGCTACGTTCGCCATCGGGTTATTACCCAATTACGCGGCCATTGGTATCTGGGCGCCGATCCTGTTGTTGCTGCTGAGGGTGATTCAAGGCCTGGCGTTGGGTGGCGAGTGGGGCGGTGCGGTGCTGATGGCGGTGGAACATGCGCCCGCCAACAAACGCGGTTTGTACGGCTCGTGGGTACAGATCGGCGTCCCGGCCGGGACCATGATTGCCAACCTGGCCTTCCTCGTGATTGCCGCGTGGCTGTCCCCTGAAGACCTGTTGGCCTGGGGCTGGCGTATCCCGTTCCTGGCCAGCGTGCTGCTGATCGCCGTGGGCTTGTACATCCGCTTGAACATCTCTGAAACCCCGGCCTTCAACAAGGTCAAGGAAGCCGAAGTCCAGGTGAAAATGCCGCTGGCGGAAGTGTTCCGCAAGTACTGGAAACAAGTGGTGCTGGGAGGGATCGCCACCATGTCGACCGGGGCGTCGTTCAACATCATCGTTGCATTCGGCCTGACGTACGGCACGCAAAATCTCGGGTTCAGTCGCAGTGTGATGCTCGGCGTGGTGTTGCTGTCCTGCGCCTGGTGCATCGTCATGTTGCCAGTGTTCGGCGCACTGTCGGATCGCTACGGACGCAAGCCGATCATCGTTGCCGGCATCGTCGCCGAAGCGCTGGTCGCGTTCCCGATGTTCTGGTTGATGGACACCAAAGAGCTGTCGTTGGTGATCTTCGGTTACCTGCTGTTGATGACTGCCTTCGCGGCCAACTACGGGCCGATCGCGACCTTCCTCGCCGAATTGTTCGGCACGCGAGTGCGCTATTCCGGGTTGTCGATCAGCTACATGTTGTCCGGCCTGCTCGGCAGCGCCGCCACGCCCATCGTCACCACCGCATTGCTGGCAGCGACCGGCAAAGGCTCTTCGGTGGCCTGGTACATGATCGGCGCGGCGTTTATTTCGTTGGTGGCGCTGTTGTTGCTGACCGAGACTTTCAAGCGAGACATCAGCGAAATTCAGACGGCAGTTCCGGCCGCCGATCCAGCCCTCGGCAAACCAATCAAATCGGCCGCCGCCTGATTAATGGAGCTCAACAGCATGCGCAGAATTCAATCGGCCCCGGGCTTCATCGGCCCGGTCGGCCCTTACTCCCAGGCGGTGGTCAGCGGCCACTTGGTGTTCACCGCCGGGCAGATTCCGGCCCAGAGCGGGCTCGATGACCAGCCTGCTGATTTCACCGAACAAGTGCGGCAAACCTTGCGCAACTTGGAGGCGATCCTGATTGAAGCCGGGTCTGACTTCAGCCACGTGATCAAGGTCAACGCGTACCTCACCGATCCCGCGCAACTGGAGCCGTTCAACGCGGTGTATCGCGAGTTCCTGGGCCATGCGCCGCCGGCACGCACCACGGTCTGTGTAGCGCTGTGGGGCGTGTCGCTGGAAATCGATTGTGTCGCCGAGTTGATTGCCAAGGAGGCGCGACATGGATGAATCGCAGCTGATCGAGCAGCTCAAAGCGGTGAGCTTTCCGACCCTCGGGCATTTTCTCGAGGAGGGCTTTGCCGATTCGCAACTGCGAGCCATGGTGCCCAATGTGAGACTCGTCGGCCGTGCGCTGACCCTGAAACTGGTGGGCGCCGATGCCATCGCGGTCAACCAGGCCCTGGCGCTCATCCAGCCAGGCGATGTGCTGGTGATCGACACCGATGGCGACTGGCAGCATGCCCCGGTCGGCGCGGTCACCCGTTGCGCCGCGAGTTGCGCCGGTGCGGTGGGCATCGTGGTGGACGGCGCGGTGACCGACTTGCTGGAGTTGCGTGAAGCCGGGTTACCCGTCTTCGCTCGCGGCACCAGCCTGCTGACCACCAAGCTGCATGGCCGCGGCGACAGCCAGATCAATCAGCCAATCCACTGTGCCGGCGTCACGGTGCATCCGGGGGATCTGGTGCTGGCGGACGACAACGGCGTGCTGTTTCTCAATCCGGCCACCGCGCAAAACGTCATCGAACGCGCGCTGGCATCGGATCGCGCCGAGCCGCGCTTGTTGGAGCGGCTGCGCGCCGGTGAACCGGTGTCGCAGGTCTTGAGCGTTTAGGCCGTCAGCCGCTTGATCAATATTTTCCAGGAGTAACGCATGTTGAAAATTAATGGTGAACGCCTGTGGGCGAGCTTGATGGCCATGGCCGAAATCGGCGCCACCGCACGTGGCGGCAGCTGCCGTCTGGCGCTTAGCGATGAAGACAAGGCGGGCCGCGAACTGTTTGCTCAATGGTGCCGCGAAGCCGGCATGACCCTGAGCGTGGATGCCATCGGCAACCTGTTCGCCCGTCGCGCCGGCACTGAGCCGGGCGCCGCACCGGTGATGATGGGCAGCCACCTCGACACCCAACCTGAAGGCGGGCGTTTCGATGGCGTCTACGGTGTGCTCGCCGGTCTGGAAGTGGTGCGTTGCCTCAACGACCTCGGCATCCAGACCCGCAAGCCGCTGGAAGTGGCGGTATGGACCAACGAGGAAGGCGCGCGCTTCACCCCTGCGATGTTCGGCTCGGCGGTGTTCACCGGCATCATGGAGTTGGACGCGGCACTGGCGGTACGTGATGTGGATGGCATCAGCGTCGCCGATGCCCTGCAACGCACCGGGTATGCCGGCGAGCGCCCGCTGGGCGGCGCGGTGGATGCTTACTTTGAAGCGCACATCGAACAGGGGCCGATCCTTGAGGATAACGCCAAGAGCATCGGCGTGGTCAGCGGCGGCCAGGCGATTCGCTGGCTCGACGTGCGGGTCGAAGGCATGGCTGCCCATGCCGGTACTACGCCGATGCCGTTGCGCAAGGACGCTCTGTATGGCGTGGCGCGGATGATCCAGGCAATCGAAGGCCTGGCCAGCGATTTCGCCCCCGAAGGCCTGACGACCGTCGGCGAGTTGAGTATCAATAAGTCGTCGCGCAATACCATTCCAGGTTTGGTGAATTTCACCGTCGACCTGCGTCATCACCGCGACGAAGCCATCGATGCGATGGAGCAGCAGGTGCGTGCGCGGCTCCAGGCGATTGCCGATAACCGAGGATTGAATCTGACGATTACTCCCCACTGGATCAGCCCGGCGACACCGTTCGATGCTGACTGTGTGGCGGCGGTGCAACAAGCGGTGGATGCACTGGGCTACGCTCAGCAATCGATTGTCAGCGGTGCCGGGCATGATGCGATTCACCTGGCGCGGTTCTGTCCGACGGCCATGGTGTTCATCCCTTGCGTTGGCGGATTGAGCCACAACGAAGCCGAAGACGTGTTGCCCGAAGATGTGCGTCAGGGCACCGATGTGTTGCTCAACGCGGTGCTGAGCCGAGCAGGCAAAGTCGAATAAACGCAATCCATGTGGGAGCGGGGGGGGGGGGGGGGGGGGGGGGGGGGGGGGGGGGGGGGGGGGGGGGGGGGGGGGGGG
>NZ_JBXAOA010000082.1:0-9614 GCF_058802325.1 Pseudomonas sp. GW822-FHT02E03
CCCCCCCCCCCCCCCCCCCCCCCCCCCCCCCCCCCCCCCCCCCCCCCCCCCCCCCCCCCCCCGCTCCCACAAGGATCAGTCGATCAGTGCTTGGTCAGCTTGTCCAGATAGCCCATGGCAAATGCCGATACCACGAACGTCATGTGAATGACCACGTACCACTTCAAATGCTCGGGATCGACGTTCTTGGCGTCCATGAAGATCCGTAGCAGGTGGATCGACGAAATCGCCACGATGGAAGCTGCGACCTTCATCTTCAACGAAGACGAATCCATGGTGCCTAGCCAGTTGAGCTTTTCCTTGCTGTCGTCGATATCCAGCTGAGAAACGAAGTTCTCGTAACCGGAGATCATCACCATCACCAGCAAGCCGCCCACCAGCGCCATGTCGATCAGCGACAGCAGGACCAGAATCAGATCCGACTCGGCCATCGAGAACACGTTAGGGATGACGTGGAAGACTTCCTGGAAGAATTTCAGTGCCAACGCCAGCAAGCCCAGGGACAAACCGAAATAGATCGGCGCCAGTAACCAGCGGGAGGCGTACATTGCATTTTCGATAAAGCGTTCCATTGAATCTCACACAAGGGGCTGGAAATGGCGGCGAGTATAACAGCCACCTGTTACACCCAGAAACCGCCGGAAAATCCGTAACCTGCGTGTGTGTGACAAAGTTTTTCTGCTAGTGTCCAGATGATTGACAGGTCAGCGACGTCGGACAGGAAGACTGGAAATGGATGTGCGATTGCCGTTAACGAGTGCCGGGCTTTGCTTCGCATTGTTGCTCGGTGGCTGCTCACCCAGCGATGAGAAACGCCAGGTCAGCCTCGAAGAAAAGATCGCACAGTTCGAACAATCCCTGGAGACGATCGAGGACCCCAAACTCAAGGATGCCGTGGCCGAGCTAGGCGGTTCCCTATTGTTACTCGAGCGCGCACAACTCAAACTCGACACCAAACCAGTGCTCACCGAATACGGCGAAGACGCCCTCGCCGTGCTCAAGCACTACCCCACACCCCAGGCCCTGGTCGACACCTACATTAACGGTCTGTTCGTGTTACACAAGGAGTCCAGCTCGGATTACCTGACCGATCTGCAACCGGTATTCCCCTTCAACTTCAACATTCCGGGCGCGTTCCTTTTTCCTCATGGCCTGGAATGGCAATCGGTGACCCTGAGCAACAAGCGCGTCATCGCGTTTCAGCCGGAATGGTCGGAAACCGATCCCGGCATCCAGCTGAGCCCGTCGAGCTCCAACCTGACCCACCCCGATGATTTGACGGTGACCTACCCCTTCATCGAAGGCCTGGAGGTGGACAAGAAGAGCCAACCACAACCGGTGAGCCTGCAAGGCAAGGTGGAAGTCATCTCCCCGCGCCGGCTCTACAGCTTCGATCTGACGAAAAAGGACGTCGGCCAGACTCGCACTAACGACAATCTCAGTGTCACCTTATTGAAACTGGGCAATAACTACGCCGAAATCGAATTCAGTAACAGCGCGCCGCTGGCCCCCGAGGTACGTGACATATCACTCACCCCATTGATCGTTCAGGCCAGGGACGCCACCGGGCAATTCCTCTCTCGTTCAGGTGCGATCAACGAAACCGCCGCCCAAATTGCGTTTTATCAAAAACAACTGGCGCAGATGCAACTGCAGAAGGCGTGGAGCGAAGCGTTCGAAAAACAGCTCGATGACGAGCAGCGTGCGTTTGAAAAGCAACAAACCCGGCATTACACCAAGGTCTACTTCAATGGACCGATCGACACCATCGAAGTCAGCCTGCTGGACTTCTCGGCGGTCACGGTGACCCACAAGGACCTGAACCTGCCGATACGCCGCTTCGACCCGCACACCACGAAAAAAACCATCCAGCCGCTGACCTTGCCGGTGGTGGTGTATGACGACCAGGCCGCGACCTGGCTCAAGGGCGCAACGTTGAGCGAGGAGCAACTGAAAAAAAGCATCAGCATCAGTCAGTCGGTCGATGACCCAAGTGCCGCCCGCATCGAATTCAATCACCCCAGAAGCTTCAATGACGAATTGCTCGGCACCTCTTTCAATCCCGGCGAAAGCCCGGTGACGTTCTTTATCCAAGACCGCAATGGCCAGCGCGATGGGCCGATAGAGCTGCCGCCGGAGGCGTATGAGGTCGATCCGATCCGCGGCGCCATCACCTATGATCTGAACCTGTTTCCGGAAACACCGGCCTACGCCGTGGGCTCCATGCCGCACTTTCTGGCGACTATCGACCAGCAAACATACGACGCCCGCCAGTTGCCCAAAGGCCTGGAATTCAAAGGGAATGCGTTGGTGGTTGATTTGAAACTGTTTCCCGCCCAGGACTGGCGTTTTTTCGCCAAGGACGACAGCGGCAATTATTTGAAAGAGATTCTGTCGGTCAGTCACGACGCGAGCGCACAAGGCCCGGCGTTATTTGCAGTGCATTACTTCTATGGCCAGCCCACACGCCTGGAAACTTATCAGCGAACGAACCTCACCACCGTGCAATATGGGTTTGAGGTCAAACTCGACAAGGCTGAGCCAGGCAGCCTTGATCAATAGCCTGTTCAGTGCTCGGGCCGAAACTCGGGTCCGCTAAGGTTGCGGTAACGACCACCATTGATCTCTCGCAACTGGGCTTGCAGATGCAGGCACCAGATTTGCGGGTCGTCGGCCAGCTCGTAACCATGCAAGGTCAGACTTTCAACGATGGTGTCGAGGATCGATTCCGCCACGACCGGCCCACGGAACGGGCCTTGGGCCTTGATGGCAGAAGGCTGCTCGCCGGCCATTCCGGCGGCGAAGAGCAAGGTCCACATGCCCGTATCTCCCGCCAGCGGGCGGATAGCACATTCGATACGGGTCACAAGGCCCAGGCATTGACGGGTGAGACAGAGGTTGCGCGACATGGCGGCGACCCTCGGTAGATCCGGTATTCAGCCTCCACGGGAAGGCTGTCTCGATCCAGTGATTACTGTCGATATCCTTGAGCAGATAATAGAAGAAAAGTCTGGCTCGCACGCGAACCAGAATCAGAAGGTGCCGAGTGGTCACTGCGTGAATATTGACGCCATTTAGATGGCGCTCTTTTGCATTGAATACAGTCTGCAAAACACTACAGAACCTGTGGGAGCGGGCTTGCTCGCGAAGACGGCATAACAGTCGACATTGATGTTGAATGTTAGTCAGTCTTCGCGAGCAAGCCCGCTCCCACATGGGGGTTGTGTCAGGCCGGTTTGATTTCCAGCATTGCTTCCTGCGCCAACTCCTTTTCGGCTTCCTTGAGGTCTTCCTCGCTGATCATTTCCGCAATCACCCGCAAGCGTTCCACTACCCGCGCGTTGATGCTGCCTTCAGGGAATGCGCCATTCTCATCCGGCGCGCCAGCTGGCTCGCCGACCAACAGGCTCAGAGCCTCGTCGGCCTGGCGCACCGCGTAGACATGGAACTGCCCCGCGCGTACCGCCGCCAGCACCTTCTCGTCGAGCATCAGCGTGGCAACGTTGGCCTGAGGAATGATCGCCCCTTGCTCCCCCGTCAAACCACGGGCTTCGCAGAGCCGGAAGAAACCTTCGATCTTCTCGTTGACCCCACCCACCGCCTGCACTTCACCGAACTGGTTGATCGAACCGGTAATCGCGAAACACTGCTTGAGCGGGGTTTTCGACAAGGCCGAGATCAGCGTGCATGCCTCCCCCAGAGACGCGCTGTCACCGTCGACATAACCGTAGGACTGCTCCAGGGCGATACTCGCGGAAATCGCCAGCGGAAATTCCTGGGCATAACGGCTGCCCAGATACCCGGTAAGGATCATCACGCCTTTGGAGTGGATCGGCTGACCAAGGTTGACCTCGCGCTCGATGTCGACGATGCCGCTGCCGCCCGGATAAACCGTGGCGGAAATCCGCGCCGGTATCCCGAAGGCCGAATCGCCGACTTCCAGTACCGTCAGCCCGTTGCACTTGCCAACCGCCGCGCCATCGGTGTCGATCAGGATGATCCCGGCCAGCATGTCATCGAGAATCCGCGCCGAAACACGCCCGGTACGGGTGGCCTTGGCCTTGAGCGCACGCTCGATGTGCCCGGCGTCGGTCATGTCATCGCCCGCCAGGTCGCGAATGAAATCCGCCTCGCTGACCAGTTGGAACAGATCGCCGATTCGCGCCGACAAACGCCCCTGGTGCTCGGCCAGACGCGCGCTGTAAGTCGCCAGGCGCGCCACCGCATCGGCGGTCAGCGGCGCCATGCCTTCCTCGGACGTACGGGTTTTGAGCAACTGGGCGAACTGCTCCAGGCTCTCGTCGACCATCGGGATGTCTTCGTCGAAATCCACCAGGACGCGGAACATCTCCTGGAAGTCCGGATCGAGGTCTTGCAGCGTGTAATACAACTGCCGGGCGCCGATGATCACGACTTTGACCTGCAACGGAATGTGTTGCGGTGTCAGCGTCACAGTGGCCAGACGGCCCAGCTCGCCCAGCGGCGATTCCATTTTCAGCTTGCGCGATTGCAGGGCGCGTTTGAGCGCATCCCAGACGAAAGGCTCGCCGAGCATTTTTTCCGCTTCGAGGATCAGAAAACCGCCGTTGGCCCGGTGCAGCGCACCCGGTCGCAGCTGCCGATAGGTGGTGTAGAGCGCGCCTTGGTCGGTGCTGTATTCGATGCGACCGAACAGATTGTCGTAGGTCGGGTGCGGTTCGAAGACCACTGGCGCACCGCCGCTGAACGGATGACCGACCACCAGGCTCGGGGCGTATTGCTCTTCGAGCAATTTGCGGGCGATGGCGTCGGTCTTGCTGTCGTCCACCAGTTGCTCGACCACCGTCTTGAGCAGGTACACCTGCATCGCTTGCAGGTAACCGCAAACGCCTGCGTTTTCCGCGTACTTTTCCGACAGCGGAGCGAGCAATGGCTGCAAGGCCAGGGTGATGGTTTCTTCGTTGAGCTGACGCAGTTGATTGCTCGACTCGCGCTTCCATTGCGGCAAGCTGGCGAGTTCTTCGTTCAACCGCTCTTCCAGCCCGGAAATGTCGTCATGAAAACGTTCGCGCTCGGCTTCCGGCAACTGGGCGAATTCCGCCTCATCCAGCGCCTTGCCTTCGCTCATCGGGGTGAAGGCGATGTTGCTGCTGTCGCGGTAGAGCGCGACCTCTTTCTCCAGCGCCAGACGCTCGATCACATCCAGTGCACGGTCATAACGCTGATTGAAAGCGCGGTCGATGGCGCTTTTCTTCTGCTGATAGGACGGGTGCTCGAACACCGCCGGAAAGGTCGCCAGCAGGTTGTCGATCAAGCCGTTGATATCACCGATGAAGGCACCGGCGGTGCCCGACGGCAATTCCAACGCACGAGGCTCACGTGGCTCATCGAAATTATTGACGTAGACCCAGTCAGCCGGGGTCTGCAGGCGCTTGCCTTCGGCCTTGAGGTAGCGTTTGACGAACGAAAACCGGCCGGTGCCGGGCTCGCCCATGACGAATACGTTGTAACCGGGGCGTGGCATGGCCACACCGAACTGCAAGGCTTCAACCGCACGTTCCTGGCCAAGCACACCGCGGAAGGGCTCCAGATCATTGGTGGTAGAGAAGCTGAACTGTTCAGCGGAAAACGGACGGGTCAGCGCTTCAGGCGCTAGACGCAAGCTGGCAGCAACAGGATCAGGCATCGGGCTTCCTTACATCAGGCGGGGCAGATAGCGGCATTCTGGCGCTGCCCGTACCTCACTGGCAAGGCGCACCTCAAGCCAAAGCCTGGACAATCCCTCAGGCTCGGGCCGAAGGGGTCAAAATCAATGTTTTCAGGGAATGTTTCGCAAAAAGTAACGGAACCCCCGGAACCTGCCTAAACTCCAAGCTGCGCGGCTGGATGATAACCGGCCCACTGGCACCATTAGGGGCCAGCACCCTTGTCCATTGGTATGCACACAAAGAGAACATAGCTATGAAACGGATTCTTCTCGGTACTCTCTTCACCGCTGTATCCATCAACGCCATGGCTCAGGCGCCAGGCGGTCCGGACTGCGGTTGGGGCAACATGCTGTTCGAAGGTCAGCGTGGCACCCCGGCACACTTCCTGGCATCCACCACTAACGGCACTTCCGGTAACGCAACGTTCGGTATGACCTCCGGCACCAACGGTTGCTCGACCAATGCGTCGCTGACCTATGGCGGCAAATCCTGGATCGCCATGAATGGCATGATGAACGAGCTGTCTGAAGACATGGCCAAAGGTCAGGGCGAAGCGCTGACCACTTACGCCGTGGTACTGGGCGTGGCGCCGGAAGACCGTGCGCATTTCGCCGCTGTGACTCATCAGCACTTCCAGCAAATCTTCAGCAAAGCTGACGTGACCGCTGATGACGTGCATACCAACACCCTGGCCGTGCTGAAAAGCGATCCTCGTCTGGCCAAGTACGCTACTCAAGCTTAAGCTCGATCCACCCCGCTCCTTTTGGGGAGCGGGTTTTGTTTTTTGACCTGTCGTGCCTTGGGTCTTTCCCCTGATCTCTTTTTTTTCGAAAAGCTAAGTTGCCCACTATGCTCAAACGCCTTGCCTGGCTGGCGCTCTGTGTCTGCGCCCCGCTGTCCGCCGCGCCACCTATCGACAATCAACGTTTGCAGCAACTGGCCAACGACCCCTTCTGGATTTCCCTGGGGCATTACGAAACCGCCAAGCTCGGTGGCTGGCGCAGCTATGTCAGCGACAAGAAATTCTTTCTCGCCCCCGATGGCAACGAACACCCCGACCGTGAACTGGCGGCGACCGTGCAGGCACTGTATGCCCCGGCCAGCGCCGGTGAGCAGCATGCCCAATGCGTCTATCCGGCCCGCACCCGCTGGCTCAAGGCGCAACTGGCGCTCAGCGATATGCCGACACCGGACTGCGCCGAGTTCAAGCAATGGTTCAAGGATGTTGCGCCCCACAGCGCTGTGATGATTTTCCCGGCGGCCTACCTGAACAGTCCATCGTCGATGTTTGGTCACACCTTGCTGCGCATCGATCAGGCCAATGTGCAGAGTGACAAGACATCGCTACTCAGTTACGCGATCAACTTCGGCGCCTACATCGAAGGTTCGGACAACAGCATTCTGTATGCCTGGAAAGGTCTGATGGGTGGCTATCCCGGGCTGTTCGCGTTGGTGCCGTATCAGGAAAAGCTCTCGGAATACCGTAGCCTCGAGAACCGCGATCTGTGGGAATACCGCCTGAACCTGACGCAGCAGGAAACCGAGCGCATGGTCGAGCACGTCTGGGAACTCAAGCAGATCCAGTTCGACTACTTCTTCTTCGACGAAAACTGCTCCTACCGCCTGCTTGAGCTGCTGCAAGTGGCACGTCCGAGCCTGCATTTGACCGAGCAATTCCCGTTGACGGCCATCCCCACCGACACGGTCAAAGCGGTGAAAGAAGCCGGGCTGGTGGAATCGATCGAGTATCGCCCGTCCCGTGAGCGTGAACTGCTAAGCCGCGCCGAGCCATTAACCGTTGAAGAGCAGGAGTGGGTGCTGAACGTCAGCGCCGATCAGACGCAATTGCAGACTCCGGCGTTCAAGGCCCTGCCTCGCGACCGTCAGGCGTTGATCATCGATGCGGCTTATCGTCTGGAGCGTTATCGCGCCAACGGTCAGGAGCGTGACCCGCAACGGGCTCAACGCAGTTTCGAATTGCTGCGCGCAATCAATCAAAACCCGCCCCCGGAGCTGGAAATTCCGCAACCTGGCTTGCCCGAGGACGGTCACGAATCCCGCACCTGGCAGGCCGGCATCGGCACTCGAGGCGACAAAGCCTTCGGCGAATATGGCCTGCGCATGGCCTATCACGACCTCAATGACAACATGGAAAGCTTCCCCCTCGGCGCGCAGATCGAAATTCTGCAAATGAAGCTGCGCCAATACGAAGGCAATGACTGGCAGTTGCAGCAACTGGACCTGGCGACCATCCGCTCGCTGACTCCGCGCAATGAATTGTTGCAGCCGCTGTCGTGGCAAGTCACCGGCGGCCTGGAGCGCGTACCGGGCAAGCATGATGACGAAACCCTGGTCAGCCATGTCAATGGCGGTGGCGGCGGGACCTGGCAACTGGGTGACGATATGCTCGGTTTTGCCTTGGGCACCGTGCGTGTGGAGCATAACAACGACTTCGCGGCCTTCATTGCCCCGGCGGCGGGCTTCAACAGCGGCCTGCTATGGAAAAACCCGCTGGGAAACTTCAGCCTGGAGGCCAAGGGTGATTACTTCACCAATGGCGAAGTGCGCCGCAGCATGAGCCTGAATCAGCAGTGGGAATTGTCACGCAATCTTGGGTTGCGCCTGAGCGCCCAGCGCGAATTCAGCCACCTGGCTTCGCCCGAAAACGAAGTGGTACTTGAGGTGAAGTGGTATCACTATTGATCTGCCCCTTGTGGGAGCGAGCCTGCTCGCAATGAGGCCATCACATTCAACATCCATGCTGCCTGTTCCACCGCCATCGCGAGCAGGCTCGCTCCCACAAGGGATTTGCGCTACCCCACAGATTAATCACGAGCCTTTCACATACACCCGACAAATCCGCTTCTAAACTTCCCTTAGAGACCGTTGAACGGCTCGGGAGTCCGGGATGTGGCGTTGCGTGGGTGTGTTGGGGTTATTGGTAGTGATCACGGGGTGCGAGTCGACCCACGAGGATCTGATCGCCAAGGGTTACCCGCCGGCGTTCGCCGATGGCTTCGATGACGGTTGCATCAGTGGCCGGCAAGCCGCCGGGGCGATCACCGGTGAGTTTCGCAAAAATGTCCCGCGTTACCTCAAGGACAAGCAATACGCCGAAGGCTGGACCGATGGCTTCCGTCAGTGCCAGGCCATGCGTGAAAACGAGGATCGTAACGAGTACAAGGACCGCCATTGGGACGAGCGCGAACGGGCCTGGCAACAAGAGAAAGACAGGGACGCCGCGCGAGCCTATCGCTCGCAATAAGTCGTTTACAGACATTCGTCGAAACTTAAAGCCTGCGACCATGGCCCAAACCCTATAACGGGAGAACAGCATGAGTCGCGCCTTCGTCAATGAAGATAACGCCGCCGCGCAAGCCGATCAGCCAGTCGAACGGCAGGTCAGCGCGCAGCCCAATTACGTCACGCCAGCGGGCCTGGCGCAGCTTCAGGCAAAAGTTGCCGAGCTGCAAAGCCTGCTTGATCAGGAAAGCGCCAAAGGTGAGCTGGCCGATAAGCAGCGCCAGGCCGACCTCGATCGCGACTGGCGCTACTTCAAGCAGCGCCTGCAAAGCGCCCAGGTGGTCGCACAAGCCTCCTCGACCGACAAAGTGCAGATCGGCAACTGGGTGACCTTTGCCGATGAACACGATCATGAGCAGCGCGTGCAATTGGTCGGAGAAGACCAGGCGGATGCCGCCCATGGCTTGATCAATTGGAGCTCGCCGCTGGGACGGGCGTTGCTCGGGGCGAAAGTGGGCGATGAGGTGTTGTGGAAGCGACCGGCGGGGGATTTGGTGATTGAGGTGTTGGCCATAGAGATTGGATGATCTCCAGGCCACCTTCGCGGTGTAGAAACGGATACATCCTTTACAATCGAGACCGGGGACATCCTTTACGTTTTTGTGGGTTTGAAAGGCGGTTTTC
>NZ_JBXAOA010000083.1:0-9358 GCF_058802325.1 Pseudomonas sp. GW822-FHT02E03
GTGGTGGGTGATGACGGGATCGAACCGCCGACATTCTGCTTGTAAGGCAGACGCTCTCCCAGCTGAGCTAATCACCCGTTTGCATCTCCGAGGCCGCGAAATTTACGCAGGTACCGAAGCTAAGTCAATACCCTGCTTGAAGTTTTTCTGAAAAAGACAAAATTGTGTCTTAGACAGTCAGACCTCTTTCGCGAGCAAGCCCGCTCCCACACTGGATCTGCGGTGGACCACAGGTTTGTGATCGACATAAATTCAGTGTGGGAGCGGGCTTGCTCGCGAAGACGACGGCACATTCAACATCAATGCAGACCACATCTATCGGTGTTACTCGCTGTAAATCATCTTCTTGGTCATGCCACCATCGACCACGAACTCCTGGCCCGTGACGAACCCGGCGTTCCTGGACAGCAACCACGCCACCATCGCCGCCACGTCCTCGACCGTCCCTACCCTGCCCGCAGGATGCTGCGCATGATCGGCGTCGGTCAGCGGTTCGGCACGCCGTGCCGCAGGGTCTCGCGCGTCGATCCAGCCTGGGCTGACCGCATTGACGCGAATCTCCGGCCCCAAGCTGATGGCCAAGGCGTGAGTCAGGGCCAACAGGCCGCCCTTGCTCGCCGCATAAGCCTCTGTGTCAGGTTCTGACTGCCCGGCACGGGTCGAAGCCAGATTGACGATCGCGCCGCTGTGAGCACGCAGGTACGGCGCACAATGCTTGGCCAACAGCATCGGCCCGCTGAGGTTCACCGCCAACACCCGGTTCCAGTAGGCCAGATCGAGGCTTTCCAGGGTGATGTTGTGCGGGTCGGCCACCGCCGCATTGCACACCAGCGCATCCAGGCGCCCGAACTGTCCCAGCACCTCGGCCACGCCTAGAGCCACCTGCGCTTCGTTCGCGACGTCCATGGCGATGAACCAAGCGTTTTCGCCAAGCACCTTCGCCACTTTAGAACCGCGCTCACGATCCAGATCGGTCAGCACCACCTGCCAGCCTTCGCTGATCAGCCAGGCCGCAATCCCCAGACCGATGCCGCGCGCAGCACCGGTGACCAGCGCGACGCGGCCATGGGTGCCCGTGGCCGGCGTCGACAACTCGATCACAAGGCAGCCAACCCGCGCGCCAGATCGGCCTGCAGGTCTGCTACGTCTTCCAGACCGACCGCAATGCGGATCAGACTGTCACGGATCCCCGCCGCTTCACGCTCTTGCGGCGCGAGACGGCCGTGAGAGGTGGTGCTCGGGTGAGTGATAGTGGTTTTGCTGTCGCCCAGGTTGGCGGTGATGGAGATCAGGCGCGTCGCATCGATAAAGCGCCAGGCGCCCTCTTTGCCACCCTTGACCTCGAAACTCACGACCGCACCGAAACCCTTCTGCTGACGCTGGGCCAGCTCATGCTGCGGATGGCTCTTTAGGCCCGCGTAATGGACCTTTTCGATGCCGTCCTGCTGCTCCAGCCATTCGGCCAGTTGCTGGGCATTGGCGCAGTGCGCCTTCATGCGCAGGCTCAGCGTTTCCAGCCCCTTGAGGAAGATCCAGGCGTTGAACGGGCTCAGGGTCGGCCCGGCAGTACGCAGGAAACCGACGACTTCTTTCATCTGCTCGCTACGACCGGCTACAACGCCGCCCATGCAACGGCCCTGGCCATCGATGAACTTGGTCGCCGAGTGCACAACGATGTCCGCACCCAGCTTCAGCGGCTGTTGCAACGCAGGCGTGCAGAAGCAGTTGTCGACTACCAGCATCGCGCCCTTGGCGTGAGCAATTTCCGACAGCGCCTTGATATCCACCAGTTCGGCCAACGGATTGGACGGCGACTCGACGAATAGCAATTTGGTGTTGGACTTGATTGCCACATTCCAGCCGGACAAGTCCGCCAACGGCACGTAATCGACTTCGATGCCGAAGCGCTTGAAGTACTTCTCGAACAGGCTGATGGTCGAGCCGAACACGCTGCGCGAGACCAGAACATGGTCGCCGGCACTGCACAGGCTCATCACCACCGCCATGATCGCGGCCATGCCAGTGGCAGTAGCCACGGCTTGCTCGGCGCTTTCCAGCGCGGCAATGCGCTCTTCGAACGCGCGCACGGTCGGGTTGGTGTAGCGCGAGTAAACGTTACCCGGCACTTCGCCAGCAAAGCGCGCGGCCGCGTCGGCGGCGGTACGGAATACGTAGCTGGAAGTGAAGAACATCGGATCACCGTGTTCGCCTTCCGGCGTGCGGTGCTGACCGGCGCGTACGGCCAGGGTATCGAACGCTACGCCTTCGAGGTCGCTGTCCAGCCGACCGGCATCCCAATCCTGACTCATGCTGTCACTCCTTGCCCTGCTCTTGATTTAGAGAGTCTTTAGTAGATACAAAACCGGCCCCTAGGGGCCGGTAGTTACTCAGTTGTTGTACAGATCGATGATCGCACTGACTGCCTGGGTCTTGACCTTGGAGGCATCGTTGCGCGCCTGCTCGATCTTGTTCAGGTAAGCCTCGTCGACGTCGCCGGTGACGTACTGGCCGTCGAACACCGCGCAATCGAACTTCTCGATCTTGATCTTGCCGCCACCGACCGCTTCGATCAAGTCAGGCAGGTCCTGATAGATCAACCAGTCAGCGCCGATCAGGTCGGCCACGTCCTGGGTCGAACGGTTGTGCGCGATCAACTCGTGAGCGCTCGGCATGTCGATGCCGTAGACGTTCGGGTAACGCACAGCCGGTGCCGCGGAGCAGAAATAGACGTTTTTGGCGCCGGCTTCGCGAGCCATCTGGATGATCTGCTTGCAGGTGGTGCCGCGAACGATGGAGTCGTCCACCAGCATCACGTTCTTGCCGCGGAACTCCAGTTCGATGGCGTTGAGCTTCTGGCGTACGGATTTTTTCCGTGCAGCCTGACCCGGCATGATGAAGGTCCGGCCGATGTAGCGGTTCTTCACGAAACCTTCGCGGAACTTGACGCCCAAGTGGTTCGCCAGCTCCAGGGCCGCGGTGCGGCTGGTGTCCGGAATCGGGATAACCACGTCGATGTCGTGGTCCGGACGCTCGCGCAGGATCTTCTCGGCAAGCTTCTCGCCCATGCGCAGGCGGGCCTTGTAGACCGAGACGCCGTCGATGATCGAGTCCGGACGCGCCAAGTAGACGTGCTCGAAAATGCACGGAGTCAGCGACGGGTTGGTCGCGCACTGACGGGTGTGCAGCTTGCCGTCTTCAGTGATGTAGACCGCTTCGCCCGGTGCCAGGTCGCGAATCAGGGTGAAACCGAGTACGTCCAGCGAAACGCTTTCGGAGGCGATCATGTACTCGACGCCTTCGTCGGTGTGACGCTGACCGAAAACGATCGGGCGGATGCCGTGTGGATCGCGGAAACCGACGATGCCGTAACCGGTCACCATCGCCACGACCGCGTAACCACCGACGCAACGGTTGTGCACGTCGGTGACGGCAGCGAACACGTCTTCTTCGGTCGGCTGCAACTTGCCGCGCTGGGCCAGTTCGTGTGCGAACACGTTGAGCAGCACTTCCGAATCGGAATTGGTGTTGACGTGGCGCAGGTCAGATTCGTAAATCTCCTTGGCCAGTTGCTCAACGTTGGTCAGGTTACCGTTATGCGCCAGGGTAATGCCGTAAGGCGAGTTGACGTAAAACGGTTGGGCCTCGGCCGAAGTCGAGCTACCCGCGGTCGGGTAACGCACATGGCCAATGCCCATGTGGCCGACCAGGCGCTGCATGTGACGCTGATGGAACACGTCACGCACCAGCCCATTGTCCTTGCGCAGGAATAACCGGCCATCATGGCTGGTCACGATACCGGCAGCGTCCTGGCCGCGGTGCTGGAGGACGGTTAGCGCGTCATACAGCGCCTGATTGACGTTCGACTTACCGACGATACCGACGATGCCACACATGCGACGCAACCCCTACTTAATGGATCTGAACTGAACACAACTCACTGAGGCGTTTTGGCCGTCGGCAAGAGGTGCTCCTTGAACGGTATATCAGCGGGTACGCTGATTCCGCTGGCAAGCCACTGACTGCTCCACCCAAGAATCAGGTTTTTGGACCAGTCTGCGACCAATAGAAATTTTGGCACGAGCTGTGATTGTTGCCACCACCCGTCCTGCTGTACCGGCCCCAGGCTCAACAGCCCGACCGCCACGACCACCAGCAACACGCCACGCGCGGCGCCGAAGGCCATGCCGAGGAATCGATCGGTCCCGGATAGCCCGGTGACGCGAACCAATTCGCCGATAAGATAATTGATCATTGCGCCTACGATTAAAGTGGCGACAAACATGATGGCACAGCCCGTGATCACACGAGCCGATGGCGTTTCGATGTATCCGCCGAGGTACTCGGACAATGAACCACCGAACATCCAGGCAACGGCTCCTGCGATGATCCAGGTCAGCAGCGAGAGTGCTTCTTTGACGAAGCCGCGGCTAAGACTGATCAAAGCGGAGATGGCGACGATTGCAACGATCGCCCAGTCAACCCAGGTAAATGGCACAGTGCAGCCTACAGACAGATAAGGCGGCGCATTTTAGCAGAGCCCATGGCTGTCGGTAAGCTGAGATTATCAGTGCTTTTCAAATCAGGGCGATAGTTTTAACCGCGCTCAGGCTGAAAACGCACCACAAAACCCTTGAGGTTCTGCTGGCGGCTCAACAAGTCACGCAGACGATCGGCTTCCGCGCGCTCGATCAGCGGCCCGACGAACACCCGATTCTTGCCATCGGCGGAGCGGATATAGGCGTTATAGCCTTGGCTGCGCAGGGTTTTCTGCAGGCTTTCAGCGCTCTCGCGGCTCGATAGACTGGCCAGTTGAACCGACCAACTGACTGACAGGCCATTGGCATCGACGCGGCTTGGGGTGGTAGCCGGCTTGGTCGGTGCAGCAGCGATTGGCTGGGCAGGTGCCGGTACAGGCTTGGCGACTGGCGCCGGAGGTGGCGTGACCGGTTTGGCAGCCGGTGGCGCCGGGGCCACGGGAGCACTTGGCGCACTTGGCGCAATCGGTGTCGAGGGCGCTTGCTGCGCGGCAATTTCGTCATCGCTTGGCACAGGCTCCTGCGGCAACGCCTGCGGTTCAGGCACCACCACCGGTTCGACCTGCACTTGCGGCACAGCCGGCGCTTGCGGTGCAGACGGTGCGTCAACCCTCACCTGGCGCTGTTCATCCTGACGGGAAAACAGCATTGGCAGGAAAATCACCGCCAGCGCCACCAGCACCAGGGCACCGACCATGCGCTGCTTGTACGCCTTATCCAGCAAAGCCATTTGCCGCTTCCTCCGTGGAGTGCCGGGCCAGCCATTCAAGGGCCTCGGCGACACAATAAAATGATCCGAACAACAGAATTTCGTCGTCGCTCGTCGCCTGCGCGCACTGCCCTTCCAGGGCTGCGGCCACGCTGTCATAAGACGTTACCGAGGCGCCAAGGTTCTGCAACGCCGCGTGCAACTGCTCAACGGGTCGCGCCCGCGGCGAATCCAGCGGGGCGACAGCCCAATGCTGGACACTAGCATTCAATTCACCGACAACACCATCCAGATCCTTGTCCGCCAACAACCCGAACACCGCCAGACGCTTGCCGGCCGGTGGTCGACTGGCCAGACGACGGGCCAGGTATTCTGCCGCATGGGGGTTGTGCCCCACGTCCAGCAACACATTAAGACGCTTGCCCTGCCAGTCGAACTGACGGCGATCGAGACGACCGACCACGCGTGTCGCTGTCAGGGCTTCGATAATCTGTGCATCCACCCAAGGCAAACCGAGCAGCAGGTAAGCCTGCAACGCCAGGGCGGCGTTCTCCATCGGCAGATCCAGCAATGGCAGATCATGCAACTCGACTGCACGCCCTTGAGCATCAAGGCCGCGCCATTGCCAGTTGTGATCGGTGAAACCCAGGTCGAAATCGCGCCCACGCAGGAAAAACGGGCAATTGAGCTCGCGCGCTTTATCCAGCAGAGGCTGAGGGGGATTCAGATCGCCACAGAGCGCAGGCGCGCCCTGGCGGAAAATGCCGGCTTTTTCGTAAGCCACGGACTCACGGGTATCACCCAGATAGTCCGCGTGATCGACGCCGATGCTGGTGACCAGCGCCATGTCCGCGTCGACCACGTTGACCGTATCCAGACGACCACCCAGGCCGACTTCCAGCACCACCGCATCAAGCCCTGCCTGTTGAAACAGCCAGAACGCCGCCAGGGTGCCCATCTCGAAGTACGTCAGGGAAGTGTCGCCACGACCGGCCTCGACCGCAGCGAAGGCTTCGCACAGCTGGGCGTCAGTGGCTTCGACGCCATTGACCTGCACCCGCTCGTTGTAACGCAGCAGGTGCGGAGAATTGTAGACACCCACGTTCAGGCCCTGCGCCCGCAGCAACGAAGCCACGAACGCGCAGGTAGAACCCTTGCCGTTGGTGCCAGTAACCGTGATCACCCGAGGCGCCGGCTTGCCCAGTCCCATGCGGGACGCTACCTGCTGCGAACGCTCCAGCCCCATGTCGATGGCCGAAGGATGCAACTGTTCAAGGTAGGCGAGCCACTCGCCAAGGGTGCGTTGGGTCATATGTTGGCAGGCACCGGCGGAACCACGATCGGCTCGATCGGCGCGGCGACGAATTTTGGCGTCGGCAGGCCCATCATTTGTGCCAGCAGGTTGCCCAGACGCGGACGCAGCTCCTGACGGTGAATGATCATGTCGATCGCGCCGTGTTCCAGCAGGAACTCACTGCGCTGGAAGCCTTCCGGCAGTTTTTCGCGAACGGTTTGTTCGATAACGCGCGGGCCGGCGAAACCGATCAGGGCTTTCGGCTCACCGACAATTACGTCGCCGAGCATCGCCAGACTGGCGGAAACACCGCCGTAGACCGGATCGGTCAGTACCGAGATGAACGGAATGCCTTCTTCACGCAGACGCGCCAGCACCGCGGAGGTCTTGGCCATTTGCATCAGGGAAATCAGCGCTTCCTGCATCCGCGCACCGCCGGAAGCGGAGAAGCAGATCATCGGGCAACGGTTTTCCAGGGCGTAGTTGGCGGCGCGCACGAAGCGCTCACCGACGATGGCGCCCATCGAGCCACCCATGAAGGAGAATTCGAAGGCCGATACCACGACCGGCATGCCCAGCAAGGTGCCGCTCATGGAGATCAGTGCGTCTTTTTCGCCGGTCTGCTTTTGTGCAGCGGTGAGGCGATCCTTGTACTTCTTGCCGTCGCGGAATTTCAGACGGTCAACCGGCTCCAGGTCCGCGCCCAGTTCGGCACGGCCTTCAGCGTCGAGGAAGATGTCGATGCGCGCGCGAGCGCCGATACGCATGTGGTGGTTGCACTTAGGGCAAACATCCAGGGTCTTTTCCAGCTCCGGACGATACAGCACCGCCTCGCAAGACGGGCATTTGTGCCACAGACCTTCAGGCACCGAGCTCTTCTTGACCTCGGAACGCATGATCGAAGGGATCAGTTTGTCTACTAACCAGTTGCTCATGCTTTCTTTCTCCAGTACCGGCGGCTCGAACGCTCTGGTTCGCAGCCCCGCGTATGCCCTTGAGCTAAATTCATATGTGTGGCGATGATCGATGGCGTGCCGGGTCAGCGAGATGCGACCTGCGTACAACCCCAAATATCCTCAGCCATGCCTGTGGACGGCGGCAGTGTGCCAGCCGTCACATCAAGCCCCAACAACCGCTTTGATGAATGCCTGAATCCTTGCGTGATCCTTGATGCCCTTGCTCGCCTCTACTCCACCGCTGACGTCCACCGCGTATGGCCGAACCCGGGCAATCGCCTCGGCGACGTTGTCTGGTGTCAAGCCGCCCGCCAGGATGATCGGCTTGCTCAGGCCTTGCGGTATCAGTGACCAGTCGAACGCTTCACCGGTTCCCCCGGGAACGCCTTCGACGTACGTGTCGAGCAGGATCCCGCTGGCACTGGCATAGGCATCGCAAGCCGCTGCGATGTCATCACCGGCCTTGACCCGCAACGCCTTGATATACGGCCGGTGCCAGCCCTCGCAGTCGGCCGCGGTTTCGTCGCCATGGAACTGCAACAGATCCAGCGGTACGGCATCGAGGATTTCCCCCAACTCGCAGCGACTGGCATTGACGAACAAGCCCACGGTGGTCACGAACGGCGGCAAGGCCTTGATGATCGCCCTCGCCTGCTGGACAGTTACGGCCCGTGGGCTTTTGGCGTAGAACACAAAACCGATGGCATCGGCCCCGGCCTCGACCGCCGCCAACGCATCTTCTATGCGGGTAATCCCACAAATTTTGCTGCGAACGGCTGACATGTCGATAGAACCTCAGGACAAATCCGGGAAAGTCCCGGATGGTAACAAAAGCGTTCGAGGGCGTCAGCCGTCAAGTTCCGAGAAACCGGTGAGGAAGTGTGGGCCGATGTAACGCTCGGGCAGTTCGAACTCGTCGCGGTACTCGACCTGTACCAGGTACAGGCCAAACGGATGGGCCGTCACCCCGCCGGAACGACGGATACGACTTTCCAGGACTTCTTTCATCCACTCCACGGGACGCTCGCCGGCACCGATGGTCATCAGCACACCGGCGATGTTGCGCACCATGTGGTGCAGGAACGCACTGGCGCGAATATCCAGCACGATCATTTTGCCGTGGCGCGTCACACGTAAATGATGCAGCTCCTTGATCGGCGACTTGGCCTGACACTGACCGGCGCGGAATGCACTGAAGTCGTGGGTACCGACCAGATACTGAGCGGCTTCGGACATGCGCTCGACGTCCAGCGGGCGGTGGTTCCAGGTAATTTCATCATTCAGGTGCGCCGGACGGATCTGATCGTTGTAGATCACGTAGCGATAGCGCCTGGCGATCGCCTTGAACCGCGCATGGAAATGCGCCGGCATGACCTTCGCCCAACTGACGCTGACGTCGTGGGGCAAGTTGATATTGGCGCCCATCACCCAGGCCTTCATCGAACGCTCGACCTGGGTATCGAAATGCACCACCTGACCGCAGGCATGCACACCGGCGTCAGTGCGCCCGGCGCAGAGCAGCGACACCGGCGAGTCGGCGACTTTGGACAAGGCCTTTTCAAGGGTTTCCTGCACCGTGAGCACACCGGAGGCCTGGCGCTGCCAGCCGCGATAGCGCGAACCTTTGTATTCAACGCCCAACGCGATCCGGAAAAAGCCGTCGGCCGCCATTTCGGCGGCCGGATTATCTATATTTGCCAAGGGGTGACAGCCTGCTGATCTGCGCAAAGGCATGCATTATAAGGCTGTCGGGCGGGGACGCCAGAGGGATCTCCATGGACTGTTCCGGCCTCATCGCGGCATCGGTATCTACACATCTCCCGATCCTGGTCTATAAAAGGACGGCATGGATATCAAATGACCG
>NZ_JBXAOA010000084.1:0-9254 GCF_058802325.1 Pseudomonas sp. GW822-FHT02E03
CCCCCCCCCCCCCCCCCCCCCCCCCCCCCCCCCCCCCCCCCCCCCCCCCCCCCCCCCCCCCCCCCCCGCTCCTACAGCATCAGGGGCAAGGCGGTTATCATGGCGACGCCCCCAGGCCCAGGAGTTTTGCCAATCATGACCGCACGTAAACCGGAAATCGTCATCACCTATTGCACGCAATGCCAATGGCTGTTGCGCGCTGCCTGGCTGGCCCAGGAACTGCTCAGTACCTTCGGCGATGACCTGGGCAAAGTGTCTCTGGTGCCCGGCACTGGCGGGGTTTTTCACATTTTCTGTGACGATGTGCAGCTCTGGGAGCGCAAGGCCGACGGTGGTTTTCCCGAGGCCAAGGTGCTCAAGCAGCGGGTCCGCGATCAGATCGATCCGGACCGCGACCTGGGCCACAACGACCGCACTCAGTGAGACGGGGCTTGCGCCGCCACGGCGCTCTTGCTTGAACTGCCGGACAACCGGCTCGAGACCACGATGGCCACGATGATCAGCGCGCCGCCGATCAGCATGCGCAGCGTCGGGTTTTCATCGAACAGCAGCCAGGCCAGGGTGATGCCGTAAACCGGCTCCAGAGCAAACACCACTGACGCGGTCCGGGCTTTGATCACCGCCAGGCTGGCGACGAACAGGCTGTGGGCGACGCCGGTGCAGAACACCCCGAGCAGGCCGATCCACAGCCAGTCGATGGCGCGTACTTCACTTAACTGCGGCACCGCCACTGGCAGCAGGCAGATCGCAACCACCACGTTCTGACACAGTGCAGCCTGCACCGGCGGAATTCGTCCGGAGCTGGCGCGGTTGGTCAGGGACAGCAGGGCGAACAACAAGCCGGAAGCCACCGCCCACAACAGGCCAGTGGTGGCGCCGCTGGCCAGATCGAAATCCGGCGTGACCAGCACCAATCCAATACTAACCAGCACCACCAGCAGGATTTCGTTGGCGCGGATGCGCTCGCGGAAGATCAACCCTTCGAGGACCACGGTAAACGCCGGGAAACTGGCAAATCCCAGGGTCGCGATCGCCACCCCGGCCACCTTCACCGCGATGAAGAAACTCACCCAGTGCCCCATCAGCAGCAAGCCACTGAGCAGCAGTCGACGCAGGTCCACGGCGTCGAGTTTCTGCCAACGGGTACCGCTTGCGAACCGTGCGAAAAACGCCAGGGCGAGGACAGCAAACGCGGCACGGCCGAACACGATGATGGCCGGCGAAGCGGCGGCGAGTTTGCCGAATACGCCGGTCAGGCCGAACATCAGTGCACCGATATGCAGAGCGCCAAGGGCGGTACGGGGAGTCATTGCAATCCTTGATAAACGAATCGAATCCGGCCGACACCATCGGCCCCTGTAGGAGCTGCCGAAGGCTGCGATCTTTTGATCTTGATCTTCGTCGATCCCGAAAAGATCGCAGCCTCCTGTAGCAGCTGGCGAAGCCTGCGTTCGAGCGCGAAGCGGTCGTAAAACCAGTGCACGCGGAGTGTCAGGCACACCACATTGTCCCGATTGCGACCGCTTCGCGCTCGAACGCAGGCTTCGCCAGCTGCTACATTTAATCGCGTAACGCTTGGTTATGTCTGTCGCCAGACTCGCGTCATTTGTCGCCAGCCTCGCGGCGCAATTTACCGGGTGAGGCACCGAACTCACGCAACACTGCCGCGGCGAATGCACTCTGCGAGCTGTAGCCGACCCGACAGGCAATCTCGCCAATGGGCAGCGCCGAATCCCGCAACAAGCCAACGGCAATGTGCAGCCGACGACTGCGAATGTAGTCCATCGGCGTTTGCCCACATTCCGCCACGAACCGCGCATGCAGCCGAGCGCTGGACAGGCCGGCAATGCGCGCCAGATCGGCGACTTGCAGTGGATAGGCCGCGTATTGATCGATGTGTGCATTCAGCGCCGCATAGGGCAGGCGCCGACCGCCCACGCTGTCGGGTTTGGTGTTGTTCAGGCTGGCCAGCAACAGCACCGCGCCTTGCTGGGCGATCAGCGGATCACTGATCTGACTGCCTGCCAGCCAACTCACCAGTTGGCTTTGCCCGGCGTCCAGCGACAGGCGCCCGGCATTGTCGAGCAAGCGGCGGCTGGCTTCGGCGTGATCGCCAAGGGACTGCGAAACCCACTGGTCGCTCGGCACATCCAGCACCAGGCAACGACTGCCATGGGCGCTGTCGCAGGCATGATGCGCCCCCGACGGCACCACCACGAAACTCTGTTGCACCACCTGACTGCCATGCCCTTCGACCTCGAAGTCCAGCGCGCCCGACAACCCGAACACCAGTTGCGCGTGGTCGTGGCTGTGGACGATCAGGTCGTGGGTGTACTGGCGTAGCGTGAGGATCGGTCTCATCGCAGGTCTCCTGTGCTGGTCGCCAGTCTACACCGGGGGCGGCCCGACTCGCGCTGTCACAAGATTGACTTGCCACTGTCATGGGCAATTCACTCGACCGGCGCAAGCTTGCCAAAACTTGTCCTGAGGGTTGCCCATGACCAGCGCCGAGCTCGCCAAACCCAGCCGTAAGCAACGTGTGCGGACCTTGTGGATTTCCGATGTGCATTTGGGCACCCGGGACTGCCAGGCCGAACACCTGTCGCAATTTCTCAAGGGCTACCACGCGGACAAGATCTACCTGGTCGGCGACATCATCGACGGCTGGAAACTGCGCAGCGGCATGTATTGGCCGCAAGCGCATACCAATGTGATTCGTCGCCTGCTGACCATGAGCAAGCGTGGCACGGAAGTGATCTACGTCACCGGCAACCATGACGAATTCCTGCGCCGTTATTCGAAGCTGATGCTGGGCAATATCCAGCTGGTGGACGAAGCCGTGCACGTGACCGCCGATGGCCGTCATCTGCTGGTGATTCACGGCGACCAGTTCGACGTGATCACCCGCTACCATCGCTGGCTGGCGTTTCTCGGCGACTCGGCCTACGAATTCACCCTTACACTCAACCGCTGGCTCAACCATTGGCGTGCCCGTTATGGCTACGGCTACTGGTCGCTGTCGGCGTACCTCAAGCACAAGGTCAAGACAGCCGTCAGCTTCATCAGCGATTTTGAAGAAGCCATCGCCCACGAATGCGTCAAACGCGAGTTGCACGGGGTGGTGTGCGGGCACATTCACCATGCCGAGATTCGCAAGGTCGGCGAGGTGGATTACCTCAATTGCGGGGATTGGGTGGAGTCGTGCACGGCACTGATCGAGCATTGGGACGGTTCGATCGAGTTGTATCGATTGGCCGATGCCCAGGCGCGGGAGGCCGAGTTGAAGGCCATTAAAGTCGCAGAGCCGGCTTAAAAATCAGTTGTATTGGCCGACCCCATCGCGGGCAAGCCCGCGATGGACCGCGAAGCGGTCTCCTGAGACCTATCAGGCCGGCGAATACTCTTCCATCGCCGCTTTGTAAATCGAGTTCTTCGGCTGCGCAAACAGCCGCTCCACCATCGGTTCGAAGAAGCTCAGCGGCAACGTGTCGTACGCCGGATCAAACGCCGCCGCATCGTACCGGGCGCAAAATTCGATGGTCGCCTGATACTGCGGATGACCGCTGAATTGCTCACGCAAATGCCGATCCATGCCCAGGTGATGAAAGAAGTAATAACCCTGGAAAATCCCATGCTTCTCCACCATCCACAGGTTCTCGGCGCTGACGAACGGCTTGAGGATCGCCGCGGCGATGTCCGGGTGATTGTAGGAGCCCAGTGTGTCGCCGATGTCATGGAGCAGGGCGCAGACCACGTATTCTTCGTCGCGACCATCGCGCCAGGCGCGGCTGGCGGTTTGCAGGGAGTGGGTCAGACGATCCACCGGGAAACCGCCGAAATCCCCCTCCAGTAACTTCAGGTGCGCCACGATCCGTTTGGGCAATTGCCGGGCATAGGCGCTGAAATCTGCGGCGATGATCGCCCAGTCTTCCTGCGTGCCGTCCTGCATATGGGTAAAACGGGCATGGGCATTCATCGGCTATCCTCTTGTTCTGATCGAAAGGGATGTGTTGAGTGTAGGACTTGGATCCAACGCTGCATTGGCTACACAAGACGCTTTAGTGGCCCAGGGAGCCTAGAACGGCACGCGACCCAGAATCATGTCGCGGTACATGACGAAATCGCCGAGCAGGCTGTAAAGGGGATGCTGAAAGGTGGCAGGGCGATTCTTCTCGAAGTAGAAATGCCCGACCCAGGCGAAGCTATAACCGGCCAGCGGCAGGACCAGCAACATCCACCAGGCGCCGTTGCCGATGGTCAGCGCCAGAATGAAAATAACCAGAGAGGTGCCGACAAAGTGCAATCGTCGACAGGTGCTATTGCGATGTTCGCTGAGGTAATACGGGTAAAACTCAGCGAAACTATTGAAACGCTTGATGTTTTCCACGACTGCGATCTCTGTGGTGGCTGTGCACGCGACAAGTTGTTCTGCGGGTAGCTTATTTAAGTCTAGAGTGATCATTGGCATCAGCCAGTGACAATAGGCGCCACTTTAGTATCCTTGGGTATTGGGTCGTGGCATGCGGCCATCACGTAGTAAACGCCATGAGCGAACGAACGACTTCTGCAAGCTGGGCGATGGGGATTGTCAAAGCACTGGAAATGGACGGCCTGGATTGCCGGGTTCTGTTCAAGCAGCTAGGGCTCGACTATGCGGCACTGGATGACCCGGATGCGCGCTTCCCGCAAGATTCCATGACGCGGCTCTGGCAGCGCGCGGTCGAGCTGTCCGGCAACCCGGCGATCGGCCTGAACATGGGCAAGGTGGTGCGACCGGCGTCCTTCCATGTCGCCGGTTATGCCTTGATGTCCAGCCAGACCCTGGCTGAAGGCTTTCAACGTCTGGTGCGTTATCAGCGCATCATCGCTGAAAGTGCCGACTTGAGTTTCCGATTGCTGGATGAGGGTTATGCGCTGATTCTGACGGTGCATGGCGATCATCTGCCGCCCACCCGTCAGAGTGCCGAAGCATCACTGGCCTGTGCCCTGGCACTCTGCGGCTGGTTGACCGGCCGTACACTCCAGCCGCGCAAAGTCTTGCTGCAAGGTGATAACCCCGTTGATCTTGAACCCTATAAACAAGCTTTCCACGCCCCGTTGATGTTCAACGCGCCTTATGACGCCTTGATCTTCGAGCGCGCCGACATGGAGGCACCGCTGCCCACCGCCAACGAGGCCATGGCGCGGCTGCACGACCGGTTTGCCGGCGAGTATCTGGCGCGGTTTTCCGAGAGCCGCGTGACCCACAAGGCACGGCAGGTGTTATGCCGTCTGCTGCCTCAGGGTGAACCCAAGCGTGATACGGTGGCCCAGACGCTGCACTTGTCGCAACGCACCTTGCAGCGTCGCCTGCAGGAAGAGGGCACGAGTTTTCAGACCTTGCTGGATGACACCCGGCGTGAACTGGCCGAGCAATACCTGGCGCAACCGAACATGACCCTGCTGGAAATTGCCTACCTGCTGGGGTTTGCCGATCCGAGCAACTTCTTCCGCGCCTTCCGACGCTGGTTCGATTCCACGCCCGGCGAATACCGGACGCGGCTGATGGAAGCGCCCATGCGGATTAGTGACGCCAGAATGCCGGGATACACAGGACAAACACCGTAATGATCTCCAGCCGGCCCAGCAGCATGCCGAACGAGAGAATCCACTTCGCGGCATCCGGCAGGCTGGCAAAGTTACCCGCCGGGCCAATCGTTTCGCCAAGCCCCGGGCCTACGCCAGACACCGTGGCGGCCGCGCCGGTCAGCGCTGTCATCCAGTCCACGCCCAGTAGCGACAGCAGCAGTGCGATAACGCAAATGGTGATGGCGAAGAAGAACGAAAAGGTCAGGATCGAGCGCACGATCTCTTCGTCGAGACGGTGGCCGTTGTATTTCTGCTTGATCACCGCGCGCGGGTGTATCAACTGGTTAAGGTTGGCCTTGAGCAGGATGTAGGCAACCTGGAAGCGGAAAATCTTGATCCCGCCAGCGGTCGAACCCGAGCAGCCACCAACAAACCCCAGATAAAAGAACAGCATCAGTGAGAAGTTGCCCCAGAGGCTGTAATCCCCCAGTGCAAAACCGGTGGTGGTCACTACCGACGTCACGTTCAGCGCCACATGCCGCAAGGCTTCCAGCCAATGCAGCTGGGTAGTCCACCAGTACCAGGTGCCGAGCACCAGCCAGGTCACCAGCAACATACCGAGCAGCCCTTGAACCTGTTCATCCTTGATCAGTGCCCGACGGTTACCGCGTAACGTGGCGACATACAGGGTGAACGGCAGGGCACCGAGAATCATGATGACGATCGCGACCCAATGCACAGCAGGCTCCGGCCACTTGGCCAAAGACTGGTCGGAGGTCGAGAAACCACCGGTGGAAATCGCTGACATCGCATGGTTGATGGCGTCGAACAGGCTCATCCCGGCCCACCAGAACGCCAGGCTGCCGAAAATGGTGATGCCGACGTAGGCCGCAACGATCAAACGCGCCACCATGTGCGAACGGGGCATGACTTTTTCGGAACGGTCCGACGACTCGGTCTGAAACAGCCGCATGCCACCGATGCGCAACAAGGGCAGAATCGCTACCGCCATGCCGATAAAACCGATGCCACCAATCCAGTGCAGTAATGAACGCCACATCAGGATACCGGGAGACATGTTGTCCAGGCCCGTGAGTACCGTCGCTCCGGTGGCGGTGATGCCGGACATGCTTTCGAAGAACGAGTCGGTGTAGCTGATGTTCTGGGTCAGCAGGAACGGCAGGGCGGCGAAGATGCACACCACCAGCCAGCTACTGACGGTCAGCAGGTACATGTCTCGCGGACGCAGATGGATGTGCTCGGGGCGCCCGGGTATCACCAGGGCCAGGCCTGCTACAAAGGTAATCATGCTGGCCCAAAGGAACGACGGCAGGTCGCTGGTGCGTTCGAAGATCACCAGGGTGGCCATGGGTATAACCATGGCGATGGCCAGCGTGATCAGGAAGATGCCGATGATGAAACCAATGATCCGTAAGGTCGGCAACGCCATGAAGTCCGCTCGGGCTGATAGTAAGAAGGGCGCCATTCTACCTGCGGGGCAGGGCATGTAAACCGACGCCGTCGCGACAGTTGACGCTAGAATAGCCAAACATTTTCTACAGGAGGTGGCCGATGCAGGCTCTCGACGCTTTGCTCAACCGTGTTTCCGTCCCACGACTGCTTGATCCGGCACCCACTGCCGAGCAGCGCGAAGTGCTGTTTGCCGCCGCGATGCGCGCGCCAGACCATGGCCATTTGCAGCCTTGGCGTTTCCTGACAGTCGAAGGCGCGGCACGCGAGCAAATGGGTGAGTTGCTGGCCGAAGCGGCGAAGCTGCAAGACAGTGATGTGTCCGAGGCCTTGCTGGACAAGGCGCGCAACGGTCCGTTGCGTGCGCCGCTGGTGGTTGTGGTGATTGCGCGTTTACAGGAACACGCCAAGTATCCCAAGTCCGAGCAACTGTTGGCGGCCGGTTGTGCCGCTCACGGGATTTTGCTGGCGGCCTATGCGCAAGGCATTGGCGCGGTGTGGCGCACTGGTGAGCTGGCTTATTCGGCGCATGTGGCCAAAGGTTTGGGATTGGCGGAAGGGGAAGAGGTGATTGCGTTTCTTTACCTGGGCACGCCGCAGAAAGAACCGCGGGTGGCGGAGAAGGTCGATTTGGCCGAGTTTGTCAGCGCTTGGTCCGGTAGTAACTGAGGAAACGATTCCCCTGTGGGAGCGGGCTTGCCCGCGATAGCGGAGTGTCAGGCACTGAGATGTTGAATGTGCCGCCGCCATCGCGGGCAAGCCCGCTCCCACAGGGTTCAGGGTTGAACCACCGCCCCCGGCACCAACGGCAATTCCAGGCTGGCAATGAACCCGCCCTCCGGGTGATTGGCCAGCACCAGACTGCCGCCATGGCGCTCCGCCGCACGACGCGCAATGGCCAGCCCGAGGCCATGCCCGGCCGCTGTCTGCCCCGGCGCCCGATAGAAGGGTTCAGCCAACTGATTCAAGTGCTCGGCCTCGACGCCAGGGCCGTGATCGCGCACGCTGACCACAATCCTGTCGCCCTGACGCAATGCCTGCATTTCGATCGGTTGCCCGACCGGGTTAAAGCGCTGGGCATTGCGTAGCAGGTTGTCCACGGCGCGCTCGATCATGGTCGGCCAGCCTTTGAGGTTCAGTTGCGGCTCGACTTCAAGGTGCACGTTCTGCTCGGGCGAACCCAACTGAGCGTCTTTTTGCAGGGTAGTGAGCAGCGCGTTTAGATCGACTTCTTCGGCACTGGCGTTGTCGGCATCGACGCGCGCCAGTACCAGGATTTCGCTGATCAACGCTTCCAGTCGATCGCATTCACGGGTCAGGCGTGGCCAGAGTTTTTCCCGCTCCTCAGGGTTGGCCCGCTCGGCCAGTGCCAAGGCAATGCGCAGTCGGGCCAAGGGTGAGCGTAATTCGTGAGACACGTCCCGCAGTAATTGCCGCTGGCTGCCGATCAGGCTTTGCAGGCGTGCGCCCATGCGATTGAAGTCGTTGGCCAGCACACCGAATTCATCGCGGCGGTTGGCCAGTTTCGCCAGGCTGTTTTGTTGATATGTTGTCTGCCCCAGGTCATGCACGGCGCTTCGTAAACGGCTCAGTGGTCGCGTGATGGAAAAGGTCACCAGCAAGCTGAACAGAGTCAACACCACCAGTGCGATGCCCAGTGCACTTAACGGCCAGAGCAGGCTTTCGCGGTGCCAGGCGTCCAGTTCCGGGTGCGGGACGCGATAGATCAGCAGATAGGTGTCGCCTGTCTTGGCGCTGGTGTATTCATCGGTCAGACGCCGCCATGGCAGGCGTCGATCATCGTTGTTCTGTCGTGCTTCGAAGGCCGCCGCCCGCCGTGGAAAGGTACCGCGTACCACCGGGTCACCTGCCTCGTTGAGCACTTGAACGTTGATGTGATACTGACGCTTGCGCTGTTCCAGAATGTCCTGGGCGGCTTCTTCTCCCTGGCTTTCGTAGGTTTGCGTCCACTGTTCGGCCAAGGTGTTGAGGCCAGGGTGGCGACTGAGAATCCACGCGTCCTGGTTGAGCATGTGCCCGAGCAGAATGGAAAGCCCTGCAACTAGAGCGATGGCCAACCAGAAGCTGGCCAGAATACGCCAGAACAATGAGCGCACAGAAAATCCTCAAACAAGCACAAATCCCTGTGGGAGCGGGGGGGGGGGGGGGGGGGGGGGGGGGGGGGGGGGGGGGGGGGGGGGGGGGGGGGGGGGGGG
>NZ_JBXAOA010000085.1:0-9216 GCF_058802325.1 Pseudomonas sp. GW822-FHT02E03
CCCCCCCCCCCCCCCCCCCCCCCCCCCCCCCCCCCCCCCCCCCCCCCCCCCCCCCCCCCCCCGCTCCCACATTGGTTCTCCGTGTACTTGAAGACCGCGCAACACCCCCTACCAACGCACGCCGCCACCTCCTTCGAAAGTAGCATTCGGTCATCTCATCCCCCGTGCATTAATGGTCTTACCGGAATTGACCGGCACAAGAAGAGGATTGACCCATGTGGAATAAACCCGCGTTTACCGATCTGCGCATTGGCTTCGAAGTGACGATGTATTTCGCCAACCGTTGATTGATCGCCCGGTCAGCCGTCGCGTTGGCCGGGCCTGCCTTCTGGAGCCATCCCATGCACATCCGTGTTCTCGGTTCCGCCGCCGGCGGTGGTTTTCCGCAATGGAACTGCAACTGCCGTCAATGCGCCGCGATGCGCAACGGCAACCTGCGCGCGCAACGTCGCACGCAGTCGTCCATTGCCCTGAGTGACGACGGTGTGGAGTGGGTGCTCTGCAATGCTTCACCGGACATTCGCGCGCAACTCGAAAGCTTTCCGGCGATGCAACCGGCCCGACGCTTGCGTGACACGGCGATTGCCGGTGTCGTCCTGCTGGACAGTCAGATCGACCATTGCACCGGCTTGTTGAGCCTGCGCGAAGGCTGCCCGCATTCGGTCTGGTGCACCGAGCGGGTTCATCAAGATCTGAGCAGCGGCTTTCCCTTGTTCACCATGCTCAAACACTGGAACGGTGGCTTGCAGTGGCAACCCATCGGGCTGGATCGCGAGCCGTTCAGCATCGTGGCCTGCCAACACCTGCAATTTCGCGCGATTGCGTTGGTCAGCAACGCGCCGCCGTACTCGCCCAATCGCGGCAACCCGCAGCCGGGCGACACCATCGGCCTGTTCATCGAAGACCTGCGCAGCGGGGCATCGGTTTTCTACGCGCCGGGGCTGGGGCAAATCGACGCCGAGGTATTGAGCTGGATGCAGCGCGCCGACTGCCTGCTGCTGGACGGCACGCTGTGGCGCGACGATGAAATGCGTGTGTGCGAAGTCGGCCAGAGCCTGGGCAGCGAAATGGGCCACCTGCCACAAAGCGGCCCCGGCGGCATGCTCGACGTGCTGGAGGGCTTCAATCGCCAGCGCAAAGTGCTGATCCACATTAACAACACCAACCCGATCCTCGATGAAGACTCGGCGGAGCGCGCCTTGCTGGAGCGGCGCGGTATTGAAGTGGCTTATGACGGCATGAGTATTGAGCTGTAGCGGATGGCCCTTTCGCGAGCAAGCCCGCTCCCACATTGGATTGTTGGTGTACACAAAATCTATGTTCACACCGATCAACTGTGGGAGCGGGCTTGCTCGCGAAGAGGCCAGACCAGACACCGCGAAATCCGGAGAACCACAATGACTGACACCCCCATGACCCCCGCCGAGTTCGAACAGGCGTTGCGCGCCAAAGGCGCCTATTACCACATCCACCACCCATTCCACCAAGCCATGTACGCCGGGCGCGCCACCCGCGAGCAGATTCAGGGCTGGGTCGCCAATCGCTTCTATTACCAGGTGAACATCCCGCTCAAGGATGCCGCCATCCTCGCCAATTGCCCGGACCGCGACGTGCGCCGGGAGTGGCTGCAACGGATCCTCGACCATGACGGCGTCCCCGGCAGTGAAGGCGGCATCGAAGCGTGGCTACGATTGGGCGAAGCCGTGGGGCTGGATCGCGAACAAATCCTTTCGCAAGAGCTGGTGCTGCCGGGCGTGCGTTTCGCCGTGGACGCCTACGTCAATTTCGCCCGTCGCGCTTGCTGGCAAGAAGCGGCCAGCAGCTCGCTGACCGAACTGTTCGCGCCACAGATTCACCAGTCCCGGCTCGACGCCTGGCCCACCCATTACCCATGGATCGACCCGGCCGGCTACGACTATTTCCGTACACGTCTGAGCCAGGCCCGGCGCGATGTCGAGCATGGTTTGCGCATCACCCTGGCGCACTACGTGACGGTCGAAGGCCAGCAACGCATGCTGGAGATTCTGCAGTTCAAGCTCGATGTGCTGTGGAGCATGCTCGACGCGATGAGCATGGCCTATGAGCTGGATCGCCCGCCTTATCACACCGTCACCACGGAGCAGGTCTGGCACCGGGGGATCATCTTGTGAGCCAGATCGAACAGCAACCCGGCCCACCGCTGTGGTTGTTGGCGGAGCTGACCTATCGCTGCCCGCTGCAATGCCCGTATTGCTCCAACCCGCTGGACTTCGCCCAGCATGGCGAGGAGTTGAGCACAGAAGAATGGATTCGGGTGTTCTGCGAGGCGCGGGAGATGGGCGCTGCACAACTGGGTTTTTCCGGTGGCGAGCCGTTGGTGCGCCAAGACCTCGCCGAGTTGATCAAGGCCGCGCGGGACATGGGTTACTACACCAACCTGATCACTTCGGGTATCGGCCTGACCGAACAGAAGGTCCGCGACTTCAAGGTTGCCGGGCTGGACCATATCCAGATCAGCTTTCAGGCCGCCGACGAACAGGTGAATAATCTGCTCGCCGGCTCGCGCAAGGCCTTCGCCCAGAAACTGGCCATGGCCCGGGCGGTGAAAGCCCAGGGTTACCCGATGGTGCTGAATTTCGTCACCCATCGGCACAACATCGACCAGATCGCGCAGATCATCGACCTCTGCCTGGAGCTGGAGGCGGATTTCGTCGAGTTGGCGACGTGCCAGTTTTACGGTTGGGCCGAACTCAACCGCGTCGGCTTGTTGCCGACCCGCGAACAGTTGCAGCGCGCCGAGCGCATCACCAATGAATACCGCCAGCGGCTTGAGGCCGAGGGCCACCCGTGCAAACTGATCTTCGTCACCCCGGATTACTACGAAGAACGCCCCAAGACCTGCATGAATGGCTGGGCCAACCTGTTTCTCGACATCACCCCGGACGGCACGGCATTGCCTTGTCATAGCGCCCGCCAGTTGCCGGTGCAGTTTCCCAATGTGCGTGAGCACAGCATCGAACACATCTGGAACGACTCCTTCGGTTTCAACCGTTTTCGCGGCGATGACTGGATGAAAGAGCCGTGCCGCTCCTGCGATGAAAAGCACAAGGACCTCGGCGGCTGTCGCTGCCAGGCGTTCATGCTCACGGGGGACGCGACCAACGCGGATCCGGTGTGCAGCAAGTCACTGCACCACGACGTTATTCTCAAGGCCCGGGACGAAGCCGACGCGCCGGGGCAGGGCATGGAGCACCTGACGTTGCGCAACGAGAAAGCCTCGCGGCTGATTTATCGCGGATGAATTGCAAACGCAAATCCCTGTGGGAGCGGGCTTGCCCGCGATGAGGCCAGCACATTCAACATCGATGTTGACTGTCAGACCGCTATCGCGGGCAAGCCCGCTCCCACAGGGATTTTCAGTGAATACAAAATTGAAGGAGTGCACCCCGGGCGGCGGCTATCCATTGGTCTGATTGCATTCGCAGCCGGATGCTTTAGTGTGGTCTTTACCTTTCAAAACAATAAAAACAGGCTTTCCAATGAGCCAGAATCTCAGCCAGCTGCGTAAATTCGTTTCGCCTGAAATCATCTTCGGTGCCGGCTGTCGGCACAACGTCGGTAACTACGCCAAGACCTTCGGCGCCCGCAAAGTGCTGGTGGTCAGCGACCCCGGTGTGATTGCCGCCGGTTGGGTCGCCGATGTCGAGGCCAGTCTGCAAGCCCAGGGCATTGATTTCTTTTTGTATAGCGACGTTTCGCCCAACCCGCGGATCGAAGAAGTCATGCTCGGCGCCGAGCTGTACCGGGAGAATCACTGCGATGTGATCGTAGCGATCGGTGGCGGCAGCCCGATGGATTGCGGCAAGGGCATCGGCATTGTCGTCGCCCACGGGCGCAACATCCTCGAATTCGAGGGCGTGGACATGTTGCGCATGCCCAGCCCGCCGCTGATCCTGATCCCGACCACCGCCGGCACGTCGGCCGATGTGTCGCAGTTCGTGATCATCTCCAATCAGCAAGAACGCATGAAATTCTCCATCGTCAGCAAGGCCGCAGTGCCGGACGTGTCGCTGATCGACCCGGAAACCACCCTGAGCATGGACCCGTTCCTGTCGGCCTGTACCGGTATCGACGCGTTGGTCCATGCCATCGAAGCCTTTGTCTCCACCGGTCACGGGCCGCTCACCGACCCTCATGCGCTGGAAGCGATGCGGCTGATCAACGGCAATCTGGTGCAAATGATCGCCAACCCCAGCGACATCGCCCTGCGCGAGAAAATCATGCTCGGCAGCATGCAGGCCGGTCTGGCGTTCTCCAACGCGATCCTTGGCGCGGTGCACGCCATGTCCCACAGCCTCGGCGGTTTCCTCGATCTGCCCCATGGCCTGTGCAATGCGGTGTTGGTGGAACACGTGGTGGCGTTCAACTACAGCTCGGCGCCGGAGCGCTTCAAGGTGATCGCCGAGACGTTCGGTATTGATTGCCGTGGCCTCAATCACCGGCAGATTTGCGGGCGTCTGGTCGAACACCTGATCGCCCTCAAACACGCCATCGGCTTCCACGAAACCCTGGGCCTGCACGGGGTGAGTACGGCGGACATTCCGTTCCTGTCGCAACACGCCATGCACGACCCGTGCATCCTTACCAACCCGCGCGAATCCAGCCAGCGCGACGTCGAGGTCGTCTATGGCGAAGCCCTCTGACGAGCAACAACGGGCGCTGGCCGGGTTACTCGGCTTAGGTAACCATTCGGCGCGCAAGAGTCATTACCCGGAACTGGCCGCGCGCCTGGATGAACTGGAAACCGAACGCAACCGCTACAAATGGCTGTTCGAAAACGCGGTACACGGGATCTTCCAGGCCAGCCTGCTGGAGGGCATGCGCGCCGCCAACCCGGCGCTGGCGCGGATGCTCGGCTATCAAAACCCCCAGGAGGTGCTGTTTACCCTGACGGACCTGGCGGGCACGCTGTTCGTTGGCGGGGCACAAGAGCTGGAAAGCATCGGCGAAATCCTCCAGCGCGAGCGCAGCCTGCTGGGCTATGAAACTCAGCTGCGACGCAAGGACGGCAGTGTCCTCGACGTGTTGATGAACCTGCTGCTCAAACCGGATCAGGAAGGCCTGGTGGAGGGCTTTGTTGCCGACATCACCGAGCGAAAACTCGCTCAGCAGCGCCTGCAACAACTCAATGACGAACTGGAGCAGCGGGTCACCGCGCGCACCAACGAGCTGCTGGACGCCGCAGAAGCCTTGCGCGATGCCCGGGATGCCGCCGAGGCGGCCAATCGCAGCAAGGACAAATACCTCGCCGCCGCCAGTCACGACTTGCTGCAACCGCTCAACGCCGCGCGTTTGCTGATCTCGACCTTGCGCGAACGCAAACTGCCCGACGTCGAGCAGGTGCTGGTGGAGCGCACGCATCAGGCGCTGGAAGGGGCCGAAGATTTGCTCACCGATCTGCTGGATATTTCCCGGCTTGATCAGGCCGCGGTGAAGCCGGATATTGCCCTGTACCGCCTCGACGAATTGTTCGCGCCACTGGTCTCGGAGTTTCAGTCGGTGGCGGCGGCAGCCGGGTTGAACCTGCGGGTGCACATGGGCGATTACGCCCTTCATACCGACTTGCGCCTGATGACGCGGGTTTTGCGCAACTTCCTCAGCAATGCCTGCCGCTACACCGACGAGGGCTGCATTCTGCTGGGGGCAAGACGCCGGGGCGATGCGCTGCGTATCGAAGTCTGGGACACCGGGCGCGGGATCCCGGCGGATCGTCTTGACTCGATCTTCCTCGAGTTCAACCAACTGGACGTCGGGCGCGCCGCCGATCGCAAGGGCGTGGGCCTGGGACTGGCGATTGTCGAACGCATCGCCAAGATCCTCGACTACAGGATTCAGGTTCATTCGCGGCCGGGGCGCGGTTCGATGTTCAGCATCGAAGTGCCGATTTCCCATGAGATCCCACTGCCGATCAGTCAGGCCGCGCCGCAACCAAGTACCGGTAACCCATTGCCGGGCCGGCGGCTGTTGGTGCTGGATAACGAAGTCAGCATTCTTGAAAGCATGAGCGCGCTGCTCGGCCAGTGGGGCTGCGAGGTGGTCATCGCCACCGACGAGGCCACGGCACTGGTGGCTTTGCAGGGACAGGCGCCGGAACTGATTCTGGCGGACTATCACCTGGATCACGGAGTGGTGGGCTGTGAAGTGGTTCGGCATTTGCGCGAGCATTTCAGCCAGGCGATTCCAGCGGTGATCATCACCGCCGACCGCACCGACCAGTGTCGGCGCTCATTGCAGCGACTCGACGCACCGCTGCTGAACAAACCGGTGAAACCCGGCAAGTTGCGCGCGGTGCTGACTCAGCTGTTGGCGTAGCGGTAGCGCAGGCTGAAACCGAGCTCGGCAGATTGCCCTTGCTCCAGCAAACGCAACCCTGGCCGGCCCGGCAAGTGATGGGCGTTGACCGGATGGCTCACCGGTTCGATACAGAAAAACTCCAGGCCCACGGGGCAGTAGAGCAGGTAGTAGGCGCTGCCGGTGGCTTGGCATTCCAGTTCATAACCTAAGTCGGGTTGCTGGATCAGGCAGTGGCCGTCCCATGCGCAAAAGCCGTTGTCCACCAGCGTTTCGGGTAACGCGCGGGGTTGGCTGAAGTCCCATTCCTCAGGAATCGAACTGAGTTGTGTCGGCAGTTTTGCGCCGTCGCACAACCAGACCCCTCGCGCCTGCGTCTGCAACCGAGTGCCTGCGGTGCGCGGGAAGTAGGGGTGTAAACCGAGCCCGTGCCAGGCGGCGTGTTCAGCCAGATGAGTGACCTGCAAATCGATGCTCAGCTTGCCCTCGCTCAGATGGAAACGTTGCCTTGCGCGATAAGCGAAGGGTGCGGTGCTGTCGAGTTGCAGGACGATTTCATCGCGGGTGTGCGAGACGATCTGCCACGGCTGTTGCCAGGCACTGCCATGGATCGGCAGCGGATCGGTGAGGCTGTTGGGCGTTAGCGCAAGCCAGCCATCCGGGCAGTCGAAACCGCCTTTGTCGATGCGGTTCGACCATGGCGCCAGGGGATAACAGGCGAGTTTGCCGGGCAGGCCGGTGTTCAAGGCGTGTTGGTCACTGTGGCGCAACAGCGGTTGGCCGGTGCTGCGCACAGTCCAGTTGACAATGCTCGCACCGAGTTCGGGGGCGAGGGTGAGGCGGGTGAGTTCGTCTTCGAGTTCGAGGATTGTGGGTGTCATGGCGATCTTTATTGGCTCAAAGCAATTCGTTGAACGCCGGTTCCGGCAAGCCTTTGACGCCGGGGTTGAGGGCGAACACGCCGCCGGCCAGCGACTGTTCGTCATGGTCGTCAGCGGGGCGGATCGAGGTTACAAACAGCGTATCGAGCTGGCTGCCACCGAAGGCGCACATGGTCGGTTTCTTCACCGGCACGGGGAGCGAACGATCCAGTCGGCCATCGGGGGTGAAACGGTGAATCAGCCCGGCGTCGTTAGCGCAGATCCAATAGCAACCTTCGGCATCCACCGCCGCGCCATCGGGGCGGCCAAGGAAGTGATGCATGTCGACGAACAGCCGACGGTTGGACGGCGTGCCGCTGTCGATGTCGTAATCAAAGGCCCAGATCTGCTGCACATTCGGGTGCGAATCCGAGAGGTACATGGTCTTGCCGTCCGGGCTGAAACCCAGGCCGTTGGGCACGATGAAACCGCTGAGCCGGGCGTCGAGCGGCCCGGGTTGCCTGGCGCTGTAGCGATAGAGCGTGCCGTCGGCGGCGTTGGCGCCCATGTTCAGCACCATGCTGCCGGCCCAGAAACGGCCCTGACGATCGCAGCGGCCATCGTTCAGGCGCATGTCGGGGCGGGCGTGATCGACGTGGGCCAGCAGTTCGCTGTCGAGGCTGCCATCGTTGTGCGGGTGCAGGTGAAAGAATCCGCTTTCCATGCCGGCGACCCAGCCACCCGCGCTGTGACGAGCGATACAGGCGAGCATTTGCGGCGCTTTCCAGGCGTGAACGTGCCCGCTGTCGGCATTCCAGCGCTGTAATCCACCGGTCGGAATATCGACCCAGTACAGGGCGTTTTCCTCGGGGACCCACACCGGGCTTTCACCGACCGCATTGCGGGCATCGACAATCAATTCGACTTGCATGGCAACGCATTCCCTTGGCTTTGTTATGTGGCGATTGGCGAGGGCTCAGTCGCCGAACGGTCCGGCCGCGACAAAGGCACCACCCTGATAAACCCGGGCCGGATCATCCTCGGCGGGCATTGGTTGGGCTTCGACTTTTTCTCGGAAGACTTCGGACGTGTCCTGTGGCGCAAAACCCAGGTGTGCGGCGAAACGGTTGTCCCACCAGACGCTCTTGTTGGCGGACATGCCGTACACCACGGTATGGCCGACATTCGGGGTGTACAACGCGCGTTCGAGCAGTTGGGTCATGTCGTCGAAGCTCAGCCAGGTGCTCATCATTCGGCGGTTCTGTGGTTCCGGGAACGAGGAGCCGATGCGGATGCTGACGGTTTCGATGCCATAGCGATCGAAGTAGAAACTGGCCATGTCTTCGCCGTAGGACTTGGACAAGCCGTAATAGCTGTCCGGGCGGCGAGGGGAGTGGGCGTCGAGGGTTTTGTCCTGCTTGTAAAAGCCGATGACGTGGTTGGAACTGGCGAAAATCACCCGCTTCACACCGTGGCGGCGGGCCGCTTCGTAGATATGGAACACGCCGCAGATGTTGGCACCGAGGATCTCTTCGAACGGACGCTCAACCGACACGCCGCCGAAGTGCAGGATCGCGTCCACGCCTTCGACCAGTTGATGCACCGCTTGCTTGTCGGCGAGGTCGCACGGCACGACTTCTTCGCGATCATCAATGGCTGGCGCCATGTTGGCGATGTCCGACAGACGGAGGACGTTGGCGTAAGGTCGTAGGCGTTCGCGCAGGACTTTGCCGAGGCCACCGGCGGCGCCGGTCAGGAGCAGGCGATTGAATGGGGATGTGTTCGTCATGTAAATCCCTGAGCTAGATAATTGTAGTTATTGGTTGTTGTAGGTTGTCGTATGACTTGGTCGAAGTATTGTTAGGCTTTCCGGTGCTTGTCAACGCGACTTTGATTGAAATTGACGGAGGGTCATGTTCATTCATCCCTCATGAATGTGCCGAACCTGTGGGAGGGGGGGGGGGGGGGGGGGGGGGGGGGGGGGGGGGGGGGGGGGGGGGGGGGGGGGGGGGGGGGGGGGGGGGGG
>NZ_JBXAOA010000086.1:0-6629 GCF_058802325.1 Pseudomonas sp. GW822-FHT02E03
CCCCCCCCCCCCCCCCCCCCCCCCCCCCCCCCCCCCCCCCCCCCCCCCCCCCCCCCCCCCCCGCTCCCACAGGATTTCCGTCGCTCAAATTTCTTAACTTACCGGCATTGGGGGGCAAGCCCCCTCGCCACAAAAGTACTTTCAATCAGATACGGAACTGCCCGACCAATTTGCCCAGGCGCTGACCGAGGTCGGCCAGGCTGCGCGAGGTCTGGGCGCCGAGCTGGGTTTCGTCGGCGACGCTGTCTACGGCCACGGCGATCTGGTGCACGCTGCGGTTGATTTCTTCGGCCACGGCGGTTTGCTCTTCGGCGGCGCTGGCGATCTGGGCGTTCATCGAGTTGATGGTGCCGATCAACTGGGCCATGGCGTCCAGAGATGCCCCCGCCTCGTTGGCCTGGGCCGACGTGCCGTCGCCGGCCTCGCTGGAGCGGCGCATGGCCTCGACTGCCGATTGGGTGCCGGCCTGCAAGCGGTCGATCATGCCCTGGATTTCCTGGGTGCTGATTTGCGTGCGACTGGCCAATGCACGCACTTCGTCGGCGACCACCGCAAAACCACGCCCGGCCTCACCGGCGCGGGCGGCTTCAATAGCGGCGTTGAGCGCCAGCAGGTTGGTCTGCTCGGCAATCGAACGGATCACCCCGAGCACGCTGACAATCGACGACACGTCTTTCTGCAGGCTGTCGAGGGATACGCCGCTGCTGCGAATGTCATTCACCAACGCATGAATCTTCACGATGCTGCCGGCCACCACGCGCTTGGCGGCCTGGCCTTCTTCGTCGGTCTGCTGGGCAGCGACCGCCGCGTTTTGCGCACTCTTGGCCACTTCCTGGGCCGCCGCCGACATCTCATTGATCGCCGTGGCCACCTGATCGGTTTCGTGACGCTGGCGCTCCATGGCTTGATCCGAGCGCTGGGCCTGATCGGACACCTGATTCACCAGACCGGTCAGTTGCGAGGTCATTTCAGTGATCTGCCGTACCAGACCGTGGATCTTGTCGACGAAACGGTTGAACGAGCCGGCCAGTTCGCCGAGTTCATCCTGGCTGGTGATGGTCAGACGCCGGGTCAGGTCGCCCTCGCCCGCCGCGATGTCGTCGAGGTTGGCTTTCATCAGGTTCAGCGGACGCAGAATGGTGTTGGCCAGCAGCATTCCGGCAGCCGCGATCATTAGCAGCACCACCACGGCAATCCCGACAATGCTCAGCACCACGCCTTGCATGCGTTCCTGGACCTTGGCCTCGACCACCGCCACTTGAGCTTCGATGCCGTCGAGGTTGACCGAGGTGCCGACCGCCATGTCCCACTTCGGCAGGTATTCGGTGTAGCCGAGCTTGGGCACCAGCACTTGGGTGTTACCGGGCAGCGTCGAGCTGTATTGCAAGTAATGGGTACCGTCCTTGGCGACTTTCACCAGGTCACGGTTGACGTAGACGCCGTTCGGGTCGCGGTTGTCCTTGAAGCTCTGGCCCACGCCTTCGGGACTGTTGGCCTTGAACAGGCGCACGGTGTTGGAGTCGTAGCCGAAGAAGTAGCCGTCCTTGCCGTAGGTGATACTCGACAGCAACTTGACCACCTGCGCCCGTGCCGCGTCATCGCCGGGGGCGGCCGCGTCGTAGAGCGGTTTGATCGTGGTCATGGCCACGGCAACGTAACTTTGCAGGGTTGCCTTGGCATCGCTGAGCAGGCGCTGACGGGTTTGCTCGACTTCCTTGCGGGCCTGCTCCTGCAGAATGAACAACGTGGTCAGGCTGATGACCAGCGCAAAGAGCAGCACCGGGAGGACGGCAAGGGACAGGACTTTAGCCTTCAGGCTCATGCGCATGACGTTCACTCTTTTGATTTTGTTGGCGTGGTTAAAGCCTATAACGGCAGGCCAATTCAAAAGTTGAGTCAGGGTCACATCGATCCTGTGGGAGCGGGCTTGCCCGCGATAGCGTCGCTACATTCATATCAATGTGACTGAAAGACCGCCATCGCGGGCAAGCCCGCTCCCACAGGGTCAGAGGTGTTACAACACCATCGCCGCCACCCAACCAAACACCAGCAGCGGCAGGTTGTAGTGCAGGAAGGTCGGGACCACGGTGTCCCAGATGTGGTGATGCTGGCCGTCGATGTTCAGACCGGAGGTCGGGCCCAGGGTCGAGTCCGACGCGGGTGACCCGGCATCGCCCAAAGCGCCGGCGGTGCCGACGATGCACACGATGGCGATCGGGCTGAAGCCCAGTTGCACGCACAACGGCACGAAAATCACCGCCAGAATCGGGACGGTGGAAAACGACGAGCCAATGCCCATGGTCACCAACAGGCCCACCAGTAACATCAGCAGCGCGCCAATGGCTTTGCTGTGGCCGATCCACGAGGCCGAGGTTTCGACCAGCGTTTGCACCTGCCCGGTGGCTTTGATCACTTCGCCAAACCCGGACGCGGCGATCATGATGAAGCCGATCATCGCCATCATCTTCATGCCTTCGGTGAACAGATCATCGGTGTCGCGCCATTTGACGATGCCCGACACCGAAAAGATCAGGAAGCCCGCCAGCGCCCCGATAATCATCGAGTCCAGCAGCAACTGAACAATGAACGCAGCGGCAATCGCCAGACCGGCGATCACCAGGCTCATGGGGTTGTATTGCACCGCGACCTGTTCGACCTGCTCGATCTTTTCCAGATCGTAAACGCGCTTCTTGCGATAGCTGATGAAGGCTGCCGCGAGGCCAAACACCATGCCCAGCGCCGGAATGCCCATGGCATGGGTGACGTTGATACCGCTGATGTCTACTCCGCTACGGGCGACGTTGGCCAGCAGGATTTCATTGAGAAAGATGTTGCCGAAGCCCACGGGCAGGAACATGTACGGCGTGATCAAACCGAAGGTGATGACGCAGGCAATCAAACGACGGTCCAGTTGCAGTTTGGTCAGCACGTATAACAGTGGCGGCACCAGCAACGGGATAAAGGCGATATGAATCGGCAATATGTTCTGCGAGGCGATGGCCACCACCCACAGCAGGCCGATCAGCAGCCATTTGACGTTTCCGCCACCGTTGGCGTGCTGGCGATCGACCATGGCCAGGGCCCTGTCGGCCAGCGCATGGGCCAGGCCGGACTTGGCAATGGCCACCGCGAACGCGCCGAGCAAGGCATAGGACAACGCAACCGTCGCCCCGCCGCCGAGGCCGCTGTTGAAAGCTTTAAGGGTCGCGTCGATGCCCAGGCCACCGGTCAAGCCACCGACCAGCGCGCCCACAATCAGCGCGATCACCACATGCACGCGGGACAGGCTGAGTATCAGCATGATGCCGACCGCGGCAATTACTGCATTCATTGTTGTTACCTCAAAAGCAGCGCGGTGAGGCAATCACCGCCAAACGGAATGAGTCCGGCCGGCAGTCTGTATGAGCGCCGCCAGCGGATGGAGAAATGGGTTTTATTAGAGGGCGCGCACTGTGCCGGACCGCTGCCGCCTTGTCAAAGCCAACGCCAACCCCTGCAGGAGCTGCCGAAGGCTGCGATCTTTTGATTTTCAACGACCTCGATGACGCCAGAAGATCAAAAGATCGCAGCCTTCGGGATGTGAATCAGTGTCATAAGGGTATGAGTTGTGTCAGGCGACATTGATATTGACTGTACCGCCGCTATCGCGAGCAGGCTCCCACAGGGGTAGTGGTTGTCCGCAAAATTTGCAGGCAATACAGATCCAATGTGGGAGCGGGCTTGCCCGCGATGGCGTTGTGTCAGGCGATATCGATGTTGACTGTGCCGCCGTCTTCGCGGGCAAGCCCGCTCCCACAGGTTAAGCGGCGTCCTTGCGTTTGGAGTCAGCGTTTGGGTAGCTCGATCGTCACTTTCAACCCGCCCCACTCGCTTTCCTGCAACTTCAACACCCCGCCCCACGTATCGACGATGTCGCGCACGATGCCCAATCCCAGGCCATGCCCATCCGTCTGTTCATCCAGCCGGGTACCGCGACTGAACACTTGAGCGCGCTGGTCTTCGGGAATTCCCGGCCCATCGTCTTCCACGCTCAACTCAAACCCTTCAGCCGTTTCGACCACGCTCAGCCGCACCTCGGCATCCGCCCATTTGCAGGCGTTGTCCAGCAGGTTGCCGAGCAACTCCAGCAGATCTTCGCGATCCCACGGCAGTTGCAAACCGGCAGGCGCGCGGTAGCTCAAGTCGAGGTGTTCGCCGTGGATCATGTTCAACGTGGCTAGCAACCCCGGTAGCTCGGCATCACAATCGAACAACGCTCCCGGCAGTGCATCCCCGGACAGCCGGGCGCGGTTGAGTTCGCGATTGAGCCGTTGCTGAACCTGTTCCAGTTGCGCCTGCATGACTTTGCGCAACTGCGGGTGAGCATCGAGTTTTTCGCTGCAAGCCAGGCTCAACAACACCGCCAGCGGGGTTTTCAAGGCATGGCCGAGGTTGCCCAAGGCGTTGCGTGAACGCTTGAGGCTGTCTTCGGTGTGGGCCAGCAAATGGTTGATCTGCGCCACCAGCGGTTCCAGCTCCAGCGGTACTTCTTCGTCGAGTTGCGAACGCTGGCCCTGCTGCAATTGGGCGATTTGCTCGCGAGCCTTTTCCAGGGGGCGCAAAGCGCGGCGCACGGTGATCCGTTGCAATAGCAAAATCAACAACAGCCCCGCCAGCCCCAACCCCAGACCGACCTGCTGCATGCGCCGAAAGCTCTCGCGCACCGGGGTATAGTCCTGGGCGACGCTGATGGAAATCGCCTGGCCCAACCGGCGATAGTCCGAACGCAACACCAGCAACTGCTGGCCTTCTGGCCCCAATTGCAGATTGCTATGCAGGCCAGGGTGTTCAAGCTGCGGCAGCTCCTGATCCCATAACGAGCGGGAACGCCAATGGCTGTTGGCGAAATCGATACTAAAGTAATGCCCGGAGAACGGTCGCTGATAGGCCGGCGACAAATGCCGCTCATCCAGTTGCAAACCCTGCGGCCCACGCACCAGCGCCACCAGCAGGTTTTCGCTGTCGTTGCGCAACCCGTCTTCGAGGTAGCGTTGCAACCCCATTTCGAACAGCCACAGGCTGGTTTGCGCCAGCACCAGGCCGACGATCACCATCACGCTGATCAGGCCCAGGCTCAAGCGGCGCTGGATCGACCTCACTGGGCTTGCCCGCCGAACAGGTAACCCTGACCGCGACGGGTTTCGATCACGCTGCGGCCGAGCTTGCGTCGCAGGTGGTTGACGTGAACTTCCAGCACGTTGGAATCGCGCTCGGTTTCACCGTCGTAGAGGTGTTCAGCGAGGTGGCTTTTGGAAAGGATCTGTTCAGGGTGCAGCATGAAGTAACGCAGAAGGCGAAACTCGGCGGCGGTGAGCTGGATGTCCGCACCGTCGCGGGTCACGCACTGGCGACCTTCATCCAGATGCAAACCGGCGGCCTTGAGCGTCGGCTGATTGGCGTGACCGTGGGAGCGGCGTAACAATGCCTGGACTCGCAGGTGCAACTCTTCGGGGTGAAACGGTTTGGTCAGGTAATCGTCGGCGCCGGTCTTGAGACCTTCGATCCGCTCGGCCCAGGAACCGCGCGCGGTGAGGATCAGAACGGGTGTGGCCAAGCCGCCGGCCCGCCATTGCGCCAGCACGTCGAGCCCCGGCAAACCCGGCAGTCCCAGGTCAAGGATGATCAGGTCATAGGGCTCGCTGCTGCCCTGGTACACCGCATCGCGGCCGTCGGCCAGCCAATCCACCGCGTAACCCTGCCGGTTGAGGCCGGCCATCAATTCGTCGGCCAGCGGCACATGGTCTTCCACCAGGAGCAAACGCATCGGTCAGTCTTCCTTGTCTTTAAGTAAATGGCCGGTGGTGGCGTTGAGGTCTAGCTCGCGCACCATACCTTCGGTGGTCAGCAGCTCGACCTCGTAAATGTAGACGTCGTGCTTTTCCTCAAGCTCGGCTTCCAGCAACTTGGCCCCGGGATAGAGGTCCAGCGCTTGCTGCAAGAGCTGCTCCAGCGGCAGGATCACACCTTGTTGGCGCAGGCGCAGGGCCTCGTCCTGATCCAGGTCGCGGGCCATGACCACCGAGCAAAATGCCAGAAGCGCCAGCGCCATCCGACTGCTGGCGCGTCGATTTAAACAAAACACCTTCATTACGTATCCTGATGATCCTTGAGAACCTGCCCGTTGACAGCGTCCAATTCCAGGTCCCACTCAAGGCCCTGCGGGTCGCGCAGTTCCACCTGGTAGATGTACTTGCCGTACTCTTCTTCAAGCTCGGTTTCGCTGATTTTGGCGCCGGGGTGTTTGGCCAATGCCGTGGCGTTGAGCTTCTCGAAGGACACAATGGTACCAGCGTCGCGCAGTCTCAGGGCTTCGTCGGGGCCCAGGTCGCGCGCGTGGGCGATATTGGCGGTCAGGCTGATAAGGGATGCGGTGAACAGGGCAGTCAGGATTTTCATGGGGTGTCTCCGTATTTTTTTATGTGTTGCTACAAGAGTTACCTTAGTGATTCGAACTTAACTGAAACTGAATTGCCATCATTGGGGCTGGCACCACGATATCGCAGCCATACACCAAACCTGTGGGAGCGGGGGGGGGGGGGGGGGGGGGGGGGGGGGGGGGGGGGGGGGGGGGGGGGGGGGGGGGGGGGGGG
>NZ_JBXAOA010000087.1:0-6151 GCF_058802325.1 Pseudomonas sp. GW822-FHT02E03
CTTGCTGAAAGGGCAAAGCGAATACCAGCCAAAAGCCAGTTGAGGGCTTTCCCTCAACCATAGAATCTCCCACAGGGATTGGGTTCACTACTCGAATTACTGCACTGGCAAGAAATTCAGGAACAGCAAACTCTGGGCATAGTTGAGGCCGATCCGCCGGTAGCGTTCGTCGAGCATCTGGGTCAGCAAGTCCAGCCGTGCGACGATTTTGCCGAACTCCACGGCAAAGCTCAGGTTGCTGCCCTCCTCCGAGATTTCGTTGGAAAACAGCAACGGCTCGCCTTGCTTGTTTTGTCGCTGACTCAAGATCCAGGTGGCCTTCTCGATGTTGCGCGCGGCATTGCTGACGAAGGTCGGGTTGATCGCATCCGTCATGTAGAACTCCAGCCGATTGCCGTGGGCGGTGACCAGCATGCTGCCGATGGCATAGATAAAGGCACCGACCCGGTCGCCGAGGAATTCCGGGCTCATGGCGTAGCTCAGCGCGGCGAGGTCTTTTTTGCCGCCGAGAGTGGGTAGCGGCTCTTGCTGTTCGATGGCCATGCGCACTTGTTTTTCCGCGGTGCCTACATCGAGGAAGCCGGATTTCTTCAGCTCCTCCGGGTTGCGCAGGTAGAGCTTGTTCATCAGCAGGTAAAGGCTTTCGAGGTTGTCACGCATCGTCAGGGTCGCCATGCGGTCGACGCTGGTCTGGAGGAATTCCTGGGGTTGGCCGTTGCGAAACTGGCTGACGATATCGTTGCCCGGCTGATGACTGCAACCACTGACGAAGAGCATCGACAAGCCAGTCAGCAGCCAGCAATAACGGCGAATGTGCGGGGTAAAGCGGGGTAAAACTGGAGCCATGGGTTCTTGAACTTGGGCATGGGCCGGCGGTGGGGATCGCCGCGGGCTGGCCAAGGATAGAACCGCGAAAGCCGAAAAAGTGCAGTGCCGGTGGTCCGTAAACGCGGATCACCGTGAAAGCGGATCTTTATTAGTCATACTTTATAATTGCAACACCCCATAGATAAGCTATAAATCCTTCCTTGATCGCGTTAAAACTCGATTATTAGTATGACTACTTCTCACAAAACAACAAAAAGGAAGGTCAACCATGCTTCAATCTCGCTACCTGCTCTCCGGCCTCGGACTGTCCCTGATGATCGCCACCCTCCCCGCTCATGCCGCCGGCTTGTCCAGCGAACAGAAAGCCTTCGGCAAAACCAGTGACGGCACACCCGTCGAGCAATACATCTTGCGCAACAGCCATGGCCTGCAAGCCACGGTCATTACCTACGGCGGGATTCTGCAGTCACTGAAAGTGCCGGACAAAAACGGCAAGCTCGACGATGTAGTGCTGGGCTTCGACGATGTGCAAGGTTACCAAAGCGGCACCGCGTACTTCGGCGCGACCATCGGCCGCTTCGGCAATCGCCTGGCCAACGGTGCCTTCGAGCTGGACGGCAAGCGCTATCAGGTGCCACTCAACGACGGCAGCAATTCACTGCACGGCGGGGCCCAGGGTTTTGATAAACGGGTGTGGAAAGCCGAACCGAGCAAAGGCAAGGATTCGGTGGGCGTGACCCTGACGTATCTGTCGGCGGGCGGTGAAATGGGGTTCCCGGGCAACCTGAAAACCGAAGTCACCTACAGCCTCACCGAGAGCAATGAACTGCGCATCGAGTACAAGGCCAGCACCGACCAACCCACCGTGCTGAACCTGACCAACCACAGTTATTTCAACCTGGCCGGCGCGGGCAACGGCGACGTACTGAAGCAGCTTGCGACTTTGCATGCAGCCCGTTACACGCCGGTCACCGGCAAACTGATCCCTACCGGTGAACTGGCCCCGGTCGCCGGCACACCCATGGACTTCACCCAACCGACCGCCATCGGTCAACACATCAAGGCTGATCACCCGCAACTGAAGTTCGCCGAACCGAAACAAGGCGGTTTCGATTTCAACTGGGTGTTGGACGCCAAGGGTGATCTGGGCAAACTCGCTGCCGATGTCAGCGATCCGCAATCCGGCCGCCGGTTGCAGCTCTACACTACTGAACCGGGTGTGCAGTTCTATACCAGCAACTTCCTTGATGGCACGGTCAAGGGCAAGGCTGGCAAGATTTATCCGCATTGGGGGGCGTTTACTCTGGAGACTCAGCATTATCCGGATTCGCCGAACCAGCCGAACTTCCCGTCCACACGGCTGGATCCGGGCAAGAGCTATACCCAGACTACGGTGTACAAGTTTTCTACCCTGTAGGTCAGAAGATCAAAAGATCGCAGCCTTCGGCAGCGCCTACAGAGGCTGCGATCTTTCGAGATCGCCACGGAACCACCGGGCCATTTTGCTGCCAACTGAAGTATCGATCGGAGTTTAGAAAGGAGGATGCATGCGTACTCTTGAGCTGGCCGGCAGCCAAGTGCCGGTCATTGGCCAAGGAACCTGGCGCATGGGAGAGGAACGCTCCCGACACACAAAGGAAGTTGCAGCGCTACGTTTGGGCATCGAATTGGGCATGACCCTGATCGACACCGCTGAAATGTACGCAGAAGGAGGCGCTGAAGAGGTGGTGGGTGAAGCCATCGCAGGCAGGCGCGACCAGGTTTTTCTGGTCAGCAAAGTCTACCCTTACAACGCCAGCCGCAAAGGCATCCCCCAGGCCTGCGAGCGCAGCCTGCGGCGGTTGAATACCGATTACATCGATCTCTACCTGTTGCACTGGCGCGGCGATTATCCCCTTGTGGAAACCGTCGAAGCCTTCGAACGCCTGCGCGAAGATGGCAAGATCGGCCGTTGGGGTGTGTCCAATTTCGATCTGGATGACCTGGAAGAACTGGCCTCCCCGGCCTGCGCCACCAATCAGGTGCTGTATAACCTGGAAGAACGCGGCATCGAGTTCGATTTGCTTCCCTGGAGCCAACATCAAAGGATGCCGGTAATGGCTTATTGTCCGATCGGCCAGGGCGGGCACATGCTGGCCAACTCGACGCTCAAGCAGATTGCCGCCCGTCACGAGGCGACACCGGCGCAGGTAGCGCTGGCATGGATTCTGCGTCAGAACGGCGTGATCGCCATCCCCAAAGCGGTCCGACCCGAGCATGTGCAGCTCAATGCACAAGCGGCGCAGTTGCGGCTTGAAGTCGGGGATCTGGAGGCGCTGGACCAAGCGTTTCGCGCGCCACAACGTAAGCAGCGGTTGGCCATGGTCTGAGCCATCGCGGTTTGTCAGAGGGCATCGGCATGAGAAGTACCGATCAGCTCGACGCTTTCAATTTGCCACGCTTCGTTCAGGCGCAAGACCCTGTGTTCGAATGGGTGCAGGAAGAGCTGCGCGCCGGCCAGAAGCGCCGGCACTGGATGTGGTTTATCTTTCCGCAGTTTTCCGGGTTGGGCGACAGCGAGATGTCCCGTTACTTCGCCATTCGCTCCAGTGAAGAAGCCACGGCGTACCTGAAGCATCCGTTACTGGGGCCACGCTTGCGCATGTGCACGCAACTGGTTCTGGACATTCCTCAAAGCTCGATCGCCAAGATTTTCGGCCATCCCGACAACCTCAAATTTCACTCATCGATGACACTGTTCGCCCAGGTTTCGCCAAAAGGCAGCCTGTTCCATCAGGCGCTGGATCAGTATTTTCACGGCATACCGGATGACTGGACGTTGTCGCTGCTGGACTCAAAACAGGCCCAGTTGCCCCCCAATCAGCGTTGAGAAATCGTCATCCACGAACGGCAGGATCGCATCCGCCACCGGTTGCAGCTGCCGGGTGACGTAATGGTCGTAATCGATGGGCGCGCTGCGGATTTCCAGCGGCTCGGGGCCGGCGACGGTGATTACATAACTGATCCAGCCGCCATTCTGATATTGCCGCGGTCGTCCCTGCTGGTCGTTGTAGTCATCGGCGATCCGCGCGGCCCGCACATGGGGCGGCACGTTACGTTGATAGTCGTCGAGGGTACGGCGCAGGCGTTTGCGATAGATCAGGCGTTCGTCGAATTCGCCGGCCAAGGTCTTGCGCACATAGTCACGAACATAGTCCTGATAGGGTTTGCGATTGAAGATGCGCAGGTACAACTCCTGCTGGAATTGCCGGGCCAACGGCGACCAGTCGGTGCGCACGGTTTCCAGGCCCTTGTAGACCATTTCATCGGTGCCGTCGGCGCGGGTGACCAATCCGGCATAGCGCTTCTTGCTGCCCTCCTCGGCGCCGCGAATGGTCGGCATCAGAAAGCGCTTGTAGTGGGTTTCGAACTGCAGCTCCAGGGCACTTTCCAGCCCGTATTCCTGTTTCACATGCTCGCGCCACCACTGGTTGACGTGATCCACCAGCGCATGGCCGATCTGCGCGGCTTCTGCCTGACCGTGGGCGCGGCGCAGCCAGACGAAGGTGGAGTCGGTGTCGCCGTAGATCACCGCGTGGCCTTGGGCTTCGATCAACTGGCGGGTGCGCAACATGATCTCGTGCCCGCGCAAGGTGATGGACGAGGCCAGCCGTGTATCGAAGAAGCGGCAACCGCTGGAGCCCAGCACACCATAGAACGCATTCATGATGATCTTCAGCGCCTGGGACAACGGCACGTTGTGTTCGCGCTTGGCGGTTTCGCGACCTTCGGCGACCCGGGCGACAATGGCCGGCAGGCAATGCCGGGTTCTTGAAAAACGTGCACCGCGAAAGCCCGGCACCGACTCGCTGTCGTCGGGATGCTTGAGCCCTTCGATCAAGCCCACCGGGTCGATCAGGAAGGTGCGGATGATCGACGGATAGAGGCTTTTGTAGTCGAGCACCAGTACCGATTCGTACAGCCCTGGTTGCGAGTCCATGACAAAACCGCCGGGGCTGGCCTGCGGTGGTTTGCCGCCAAGGTTCGGCGCGACGAAGCCCTGTCGGTGCATCAACGGCATATACAGGTGAGTGAAAGCCGCCACCGAGCCACCGCTGCGGTCCGCCGGCAAACCGGTGACGCTGGCGCGCTCGAGCAGGAAGGTCAGCAATTCGGTTTTGGCGAAGATCCGCGTCACCAGTTCGCAGTCCTTGAGGTTGTACTTCGCCAGGGCTGGTTTGTCCTCGGCGAACATGCGATTGATTTCGTCCATGCGCTGGTACGGGTTGTCGATCGACTTGCCCTCGCCCAGCAGGGTTTGTGCGACGTTTTCCAGGCTGAACGAGGGAAAGCTCCAGGTCGCCGAACGCAGCGATTCGATGCCATCGATGATCAACCGGCCGGCAGCCGAAGCGAAGTAATGGTTGCCACTGCCGTGTTCGCGCCAGTGCATTTCTTCGCCGCCACGCCCCAGCTTCAGCGGCACCGCCAAGCGCCGAGCATGTTCGTGCAGAACGCGCAGATCGAACTGCACGACGTTCCAGCCGATGATCGCGTCGGGGTCGTGCCGGGCGAACCATTCATTGAGTTTTTTCAGCAGCAGGGTTCGCGAATCGCAGTATTCGAGCTGGAAATCCACCCCACGGTCATCGCCATTGGGCGGCCCGAGCATGTACACCTGCCGCTCGCCGCAGCCTTCCAGGGCAATGGAATACAGCTCGCCCTGAGCGGTGGTTTCGATGTCCAGGGAGACCAGCCTGAGGTTCGGTCGGTAGCCGGGGTCGGGTTTCATTTGCGCGTCGAGCAGCAGACCTTCGGCGCTGGGCGTGCCGCCGAACAAAACGGGAGCGGTGATGAAACGCTCCATCATGTAGCGTTCCGGCGGGCGGACGTCGGCTTCGAATACATCGACGCTTGATCTGCGCAGCGCGGTTTCCAGGCGCATCAACTGACCGTGCTGCTGGCAATACAGGCCGAGCACCGGGCGGTGTTCGAAGTCCAGAAGGGCCAAGGGCTTCAGCTCGACATTTTTTTCGCCGTGCAGCATCCCTTCGGCTTGCTCACGCTGGGCTGCCGGAATGAACGCTACCGACGGTTGATGCGGCAGGCGGACACGCCGGGGACCGGCATCGGTCGCCAGCCAGAACTCGACTTCCGTGCCGGCCGGGGTATCGCGCCAATGCCGGGTCAGGACGAAGCCCTGCTGTAAATCCACCACTGCAACCTCAACGATTTTATTCAAGTGGTGATTCTACGCGTGATCGCCGGTCAAGACGCAGAACCTGTGGGAGCGGGGGGGGGGGGGGGGGGGGGGGGGGGGGGGGGGGGGGGGGGGGGGGGGGGG
>NZ_JBXAOA010000088.1:0-3839 GCF_058802325.1 Pseudomonas sp. GW822-FHT02E03
CAAATTGCTTGGGTGTTATATGGTCAAGCCTCACGGGCAATTAGTATTGGTTAGCTCAACGCCTCACAGCGCTTACACACCCAACCTATCAACGTCGTAGTCTTCGACGGCCCTTCAGGGGACTCAAGGTCCCAGTGAGATCTCATCTTGAGGCTAGTTTCCCGCTTAGATGCTTTCAGCGGTTATCTATTCCGAACATAGCTACCCGGCAATGCCACTGGCGTGACAACCGGAACACCAGAGGTTCGTCCACTCCGGTCCTCTCGTACTAGGAGCAGCCCCTCTCAAATCTCAAACGTCCACGGCAGATAGGGACCGAACTGTCTCACGACGTTCTAAACCCAGCTCGCGTACCACTTTAAATGGCGAACAGCCATACCCTTGGGACCGGCTTCAGCCCCAGGATGTGATGAGCCGACATCGAGGTGCCAAACACCGCCGTCGATATGAACTCTTGGGCGGTATCAGCCTGTTATCCCCGGAGTACCTTTTATCCGTTGAGCGATGGCCCTTCCATACAGAACCACCGGATCACTAAGACCTACTTTCGTACCTGCTCGACGTGTCTGTCTCGCAGTCAAGCGCGCTTTTGCCTTTATACTCTACGACCGATTTCCGACCGGTCTGAGCGCACCTTCGTACTCCTCCGTTACTCTTTAGGAGGAGACCGCCCCAGTCAAACTACCCACCATACACTGTCCTCGATCCGGATAACGGACCTGAGTTAGAACCTCAAAGTTGCCAGGGTGGTATTTCAAGGATGGCTCCACGCGAACTGGCGTCCACGCTTCAAAGCCTCCCACCTATCCTACACAAGCAAATTCAAAGTCCAGTGCAAAGCTATAGTAAAGGTTCACGGGGTCTTTCCGTCTAGCCGCGGATACACTGCATCTTCACAGCGATTTCAATTTCACTGAGTCTCGGGTGGAGACAGCGCCGCCATCGTTACGCCATTCGTGCAGGTCGGAACTTACCCGACAAGGAATTTCGCTACCTTAGGACCGTTATAGTTACGGCCGCCGTTTACCGGGGCTTCGATCAAGAGCTTCGCGTTAGCTAACCCCATCAATTAACCTTCCGGCACCGGGCAGGCGTCACACCCTATACGTCCACTTTCGTGTTTGCAGAGTGCTGTGTTTTTAATAAACAGTCGCAGCGGCCTGGTATCTTCGACCGGCGTGGGCTTACGCAGTAAATGCTTCACCCTCACCGGCGCACCTTCTCCCGAAGTTACGGTGCCATTTTGCCTAGTTCCTTCACCCGAGTTCTCTCAAGCGCCTTGGTATTCTCTACCCAACCACCTGTGTCGGTTTGGGGTACGGTTCCTGGTTACCTGAAGCTTAGAAGCTTTTCTTGGAAGCATGGCATCAACCACTTCGTGTTCTAAAAGAACACTCGTCATCAGCTCTCGGCCTTAGAATCCCGGATTTACCTAAGATTCCAGCCTACCACCTTAAACTTGGACAACCAACGCCAAGCTGGCCTAGCCTTCTCCGTCCCTCCATCGCAATAACCAGAAGTACAGGAATATTAACCTGTTTTCCATCGACTACGCTTTTCAGCCTCGCCTTAGGGACCGACTAACCCTGCGTCGATTAACGTTGCGCAGGAAACCTTGGTCTTTCGGCGTGGGTGTTTTTCACACCCATTGTCGTTACTCATGTCAGCATTCGCACTTCTGATACCTCCAGCAAGCTTCTCAACTCACCTTCACAGGCTTACAGAACGCTCCTCTACCGCATCACCTAAGTGATACCCGTAGCTTCGGTGTATGGTTTGAGCCCCGTTACATCTTCCGCGCAGGCCGACTCGACTAGTGAGCTATTACGCTTTCTTTAAAGGGTGGCTGCTTCTAAGCCAACCTCCTAGCTGTCTAAGCCTTCCCACATCGTTTCCCACTTAACCATAACTTTGGGACCTTAGCTGACGGTCTGGGTTGTTTCCCTTTTCACGACGGACGTTAGCACCCGCCGTGTGTCTCCCATGCTCGGCACTTGTAGGTATTCGGAGTTTGCATCGGTTTGGTAAGTCGGGATGACCCCCTAGCCGAAACAGTGCTCTACCCCCTACAGTGATACATGAGGCGCTACCTAAATAGCTTTCGAGGAGAACCAGCTATCTCCGAGCTTGATTAGCCTTTCACTCCGATCCACAGGTCATCCGCTAACTTTTCAACGGTAGTCGGTTCGGTCCTCCAGTTAGTGTTACCCAACCTTCAACCTGCCCATGGATAGATCGCCCGGTTTCGGGTCTATTCCCAGCGACTAGACGCCCTATTAAGACTCGCTTTCGCTACGCCTCCCCTATTCGGTTAAGCTCGCCACTGAAAATAAGTCGCTGACCCATTATACAAAAGGTACGCAGTCACCCAACAAAGTGGGCTCCCACTGCTTGTACGCATACGGTTTCAGGATCTATTTCACTCCCCTCTCCGGGGTTCTTTTCGCCTTTCCCTCACGGTACTAGTTCACTATCGGTCAGTCAGTAGTATTTAGCCTTGGAGGATGGTCCCCCCATATTCAGACAAAGTTTCTCGTGCTCCGTCCTACTCGATTTCATGGCCAAGAGATTTTCGCGTACAGGGCTATCACCCACTATGGCCGCACTTTCCAGAGCGTTCCGCTAATCTCAAAGCCACTTAAGGGCTAGTCCCCGTTCGCTCGCCACTACTAAGGGAATCTCGGTTGATTTCTTTTCCTCAGGGTACTTAGATGTTTCAGTTCCCCTGGTTCGCTTCTTAAGCCTATGTATTCAGCTTAAGATACCTAACTTATGTTAGGTGGGTTCCCCCATTCAGACATCTCCGGATCAAAGTCTGTTTGCCGACTCCCCGAAGCTTTTCGCAGGCTACCACGTCTTTCATCGCCTCTGACTGCCAAGGCATCCACCGTATGCGCTTCTTCACTTGACCATATAACCCCAAGCAATCTGGTTATACTGTGAAGACGACATTCGCCGAAAATTCGATTCTTGCTCATAAAGAGCAACTCACAAATTTTACCTTAGCCTGATCCGTTACCAGTGAAAGTAACGTTCAGTCTATCTTTCTATCACATACCCAAATTTTTAAAGAACGATCTAGCCAAAGACTAGAAATCAACATTCACCATCACCAGGATGGAATGCTCATTTCTAAGCTTTCAACAAACAGAAGCAGTAGTGGTGGAGCCAAACGGGATCGAACCGTTGACCTCCTGCGTGCAAGGCAGGCGCTCTCCCAGCTGAGCTATGGCCCCGTATTTCTACAGGCGTTTCCCACACAAAATTGGTGGGTCTGGGCAGATTCGAACTGCCGACCTCACCCTTATCAGGGGTGCGCTCTAACCAACTGAGCTACAGACCCAATTTCGGGCTGCTTCTTATCGTCTTCTTCAATGAATCAAGCAATTCGTGTGGGAACTTATGGAGCAGCTGATGTCGTCGATTAAGGAGGTGATCCAGCCGCAGGTTCCCCTACGGCTACCTTGTTACGACTTCACCCCAGTCATGAATCACACCGTGGTAACCGTCCTCCCGAAGGTTAGACTAGCTACTTCTGGTGCAACCCACTCCCATGGTGTGACGGGCGGTGTGTACAAGGCCCGGGAACGTATTCACCGCGACATTCTGATTCGCGATTACTAGCGATTCCGACTTCACGCAGTCGAGTTGCAGACTGCGATCCGGACTACGATCGGTTTTCTGGGATTAGCTCCACCTCGCGGCTTGGCAACCCTCTGTACCGACCATTGTAGCACGTGTGTAGCCCAGGCCGTAAGGGCCATGATGACTTGACGTCATCCCCACCTTCCTCCGGTTTGTCACCGGCAGTCTCCTTAGAGTGCCCACCATTACGTGCG
>NZ_JBXAOA010000089.1:0-5000 GCF_058802325.1 Pseudomonas sp. GW822-FHT02E03
CCCCCCCCCCCCCCCCCCCCCCCCCCCCCCCCCCCCCCCCCCCCCCCCCCCCCCCCCCCCCCCCCCCCGCTCCTACATGGGTAAGGGTGTTATCGGATACCGGCCAACAGCGTCCGGGCCGTTTCCTTGAGCGGTTCGTCACCTTCCTTGAGCAACTCGTTAAGCAGCTCGATGGCGCTGTCCAGATCGCCGTCGTCGATGCAGGTCTGGGCCTGTTCGAGTTTGCCCGCGCTGCTCGGCCCGGCCGGTTCAAGATCCATCAACTCAGCATTCAGCGGCTCAAGCTCCAGCAGCTGGCCAGGGTCGCTGAATTCGTTGAGAAAGGTCTCGTCCAGAGATTGAGCGTCCGGTTCGGCGATCCATTCAAGCTCGGGCTCGTCCAGCGTCGGCTCCTCGGGCATTTCGAAAACATCGGGCAATACATGCAGATTCGAGGTGAACCCGGGGTCGTTTACCTGCGCTGACTCATTCGACGGTTTAGCGCTGGATGATGAGTTTTCGAAGGGGCTGATCAGGTCCCAATTCGAATCCATCGACAGGTCATCGAGGTTCAACTGGAACTCATCGCTCGGTGCGGCTTCAGGGACAGCAGGCATGGGCGGCGCCACAGCCACGGCGGCGACCACCGGTGCGGCGCTGATCAGTTTCGGATAGCGGGCGCGGATGTCCTGAAGTTGCTGTGCATCGAACCCGGCGTCTCGCAGGCTGCTTTCCTGCGCGTCATACGCTTGCACGTCGCCCTGTTTACCGAGGACTTCCAACAGCTGCACGGCCAGATCGGTGCGCTGGGGTTCCCTGACCAACGCGTCTCGCAACAAACCGGCCGCCTCGGACAAACGGCCATACGCCAGATAGATCCCCACCCCTTCCAGCACGTCGCCTGCGGGAGTCTCTTCGGCCGATCCGGCTAGCGGTTGCGGCCGGGGCGCAGGACTGGCCGGTTCTGTTGCGCGACTGAGCACCGGTTCATGACGCGACGGCGGTACGGGTAACGGCTCGGGCTGGACCTGAGCCTGAACCTGCTGTCGTTGACGGCGAAGGAATACGCCGAGCAATACCAACGCCACCACTGCTAGCAACCCGATGATCAGCAGCCACGGAGTCGGTTCAGACTCCTCTACTGCAACGGGCACGGGCACCGGCGCCGACACTGCGGGCACGACCGGCTCTGCCGATGCCTGTTTGACTTCCGCCAGTTGGGTTTGCAGCTCGATCAGCTGTTTTTTCTGGCCGGCAATATGCTCATCCTGTCCCTGAAGCTTCGCATTCAACTCATTGATGGTCGTTTGCAGTTGCTGGTTCTGCAGCACGCTGGCGGCCAGCTGTTCGGCAACAGCATCATTCGCGGGCGCGGCAGCTGGTTTATCGACATCAGGCTTGGGCACCGCCGCCTTCGCAGCAGATGGCGGTGCTACCGCCGGCTCAACCGACGGGAACGCGGAAGACTGAGGGCGCGGCGCGGGGTCATCGTTGACGGGAACAATGCCCGGTGACCCTGGCGGATCGATCAGCACTGTGTACTCGCGCAGCAAACGCCCATTGGGCTGATTGAGCTGCACCAGAAAATTCAGGAAGGGTTCATTGACCGGTTTGCTGGAGGTTACCCGGATCAGGCTGCGGTTGCCCCGCAGGATCGGTGTGAACTTCAGGTCGTTGAGGAAGAACACCCGCTCAACACCGGCGCGGCTGAACTCGTCCGCCGTCGCCAGGCTGACCGATAGCTCGCCCTCCGCCAGGCCGCCAGCGTCCACCAAAGCAATGTCGGCATTGAACGGCTGATTCAACGCCGAATGCTGGGTGATCTCACCCAACCCGAGCGCAGGGGCCAATGCCGAGTAAGTGACAGCACCACCGAGCAGCAGCAGCCTGGTGCAACACCGCAATACAACGTGCCAACTCTCGAGCATGAGCATCCCTTAAATAACCTGAACCAACCTGTACGTATTCGCACATCCGGTACGAACACGATATTGCCTAGTAGTTCTTTATAGTCTGCCCAACGGGGTATCTCAAAAGTCCGGCGCGTGGTTATGCCTCAAGATTTTTCCAGGTTACCCAGGATGTGCCCGTGGACTCGCATGCAGACTTTCAAATCCGCCTCATCAACGCCTTCGAACAGTTCGTGGCGCAATTGAGTGGCAATGGTTTCAATTTGTTCGATCAAGGGCCGGGCCGGGGCACAGAGGACGATTTTTTTTGCCCGACGGTCTTCCAGCACGGATTGGCGTTGCACCAGGCCCTGACTTTCCAGGCTGTCGAGCAGTCGGGCCAGAGTGGGCCCTTCGACGCCAACACTTTGCGCCAGTTCGCGTTGGGTGGGGGCAGTCTCGAAACGTGCCAAATGCAGCAGCACCAGCCAGCGCGCCTGGGACAGACCCAGGCCAGCCAATCGGCGGTCCAGTTCGGCACGCCAGCCCCGAGACATCTGGGCCAGTTGCATGCCAAAGCGGTGTTGATCGGTTAACGGCATAAAACACTCATGGTTAGACTGAAAATAGAGAAAAGCTAATTATTAGTCAGCTAAGCATGACCTTTGGCTATAGGCAAGGCTTGCTCCTGTACTGAATCGTTACATCTATGCCGCAGGTCATTCAGACTTCGAATTCCGACTGCAGGGCGGCACGAACGCAATACAAAACGCCTTCCGGGACTCTTCCCGCGAACAGCGCGGCAATCTCTGATACCGATGGCAACTCGCCCTCGCCGTCGAGGAAAGCGTCCTGAACTTCGCCCATCAACTCTTCAGGCAGGTCCAGCGCCTGTTCCAGTGACAGCTGCTGTTTGCCGATGGCTTCGGCAAGCATTGTGTAAACGTTCTTTTCCGAGCATTGCAGCTGACCGGCGATCTGCAGCGGTGTCATGCCGGCCCGGGCCAGCGTGATCAATTCGTGACGCACATCGGCCACCACTTTCGGCGCCTCGACCTGGCCGCCGAGCACTTCGAGGAAGGCCTCGCCGTAACGTTCCAGTTTGCGCGCGCCGACACCGCTGACCGTGGCCATTTGCGCCAGAGAAGTTGGCTGGCTGCGGAGCATTTCCAGCAGCGTCGAGTCGGGGAAGATGACGTACGGCGGCACGCCATGCTCTTCGGCCAGTTTGCGACGCAGGGCACGCAAGGCTTCCCACTGTTCGCGTTCTTCGCCGCGAACCAGTTGGCTGGCCTGGCTCTTGCTGCTTTTGGCGGTGGTTTGCGGCTTGAGGTCGCGGCGCAGTTCCAGGGTCACTTCGCCCTTGAGCAATGGCCGGCAGGTATCGCTCAGGCGCAGGCCGCCGTAGCCTTCGAGGTCGATGTCCGCCAGGCCACGGGCAACAAGTTGTCGGAACAAGGAGCGCCATTCGCTCTCCCCCATCGCTTTGCCTACGCCGTATACCGACAAATGCTGATGGCCGAAGCTGCGAACCTTTTCGTTGTCCTTGCCCAGTAGCACATCGACCAGATGACCGACGCCATAACGCTGACCGGTGCGGTAGATCGCCGACAGCGCCTGACGGGCCGGCTCGGTGGCGTCCCAGGTTTGCACGCCGTCGACGCAGTTGTCGCAGTGGCCGCAGGGCTCGGGCATGTCTTCGTCGAAGTACGCGAGCAGGGTCTGGCGGCGGCAGCGGGTTTCTTCGCAGAGCGAGAGCATGGCGTCGAGCTTATGCTGCTCCAGACGCTTGTGGCGCTCGTCGCCTTCGGAGTTTTGCAGCATTTGCTTGAGCATCACTACGTCTTGCAGGCCGTACGCCATCCAGGCATCCGCCGGCAGGCCATCACGACCGCCGCGACCGGTTTCCTGGTAATAGGCCTCAAGGGACTTCGGCAAATCCAGGTGCGCGACAAAACGTACGTTGGGCTTGTCGATGCCCATGCCGAACGCCACGGTGGCGACCATGATCAAACCTTCCTCGTTGAGGAAGCGCTTTTGGTGATGGGCCCGCGTGTCGTTGGGTAGACCGGCGTGGTACGGCAGCGCCGGGAAACCTTGCTCACTGAGGAACACCGCCACTTCGTCGACCTTTTTGCGCGACAGGCAGTAAACGATACCGGCATCGCTGCGCCGCTCGGCGAGGAACGCCAGCAACTGTTTGCGCGGCTGTTCCTTGGGCACGATGCGATAGAAAATATTGGGCCGGTCGAAACTCGAGAGGAAACGCTCGGCATCCTGCAAATGCAGACGATCGACGATTTCTTCCCGGGTGCGCTTGTCGGCCGTCGCGGTCAGGGCAATGCGCGGGACGTTGGGAAACAATTCCGCCAACTGGCCCAGTTGCAGGTATTCCCGACGGAAATCGTGGCCCCATTGGGACACACAGTGCGCTTCGTCGATGGCGAACAGAGCGATTTCAAGGCTTTGCAGGAAAGCCAGCATGCGCGGCTGAACCAGGCGTTCGGGCGCCAGGTAGAGCATTTTCACCTCGCCGCGCTTGATCCGCGCCGCCAGATCACGCTGCTGCTCAGCGCTCAGCGTGGAGTTCAACGACGCCGCGGCGACGCCCAGCTCTTCGAGGGTGGCGACCTGATCGTCCATCAGTGCGATCAGCGGTGACACCACCACGGCCAGGCCCTCGCGCAGCAGTGCCGGCACCTGGAAGCACAAGGACTTGCCGCCACCGGTAGGCATCAGCACCAAGGCGTCGCCGCCACTGGCCACGCGCTCAATGATTGCACCCTGACGGCCACGGAAACTGTCGTAGCCGAAGATGTCCTTGAGGACGCGTTGAGCCTGTTCGAGCATAAAAACTCCAAAAATCACCGAAACATCCCTGCAAGGCTGGTTCAGAATCATGAAAGCTGCACCGACAAATCGTAAGTGCGCATTGCATGACGCTGCATATCTCAGCCGTGACGCCAGCAGGGCATCACAAAACGCGCGAGTATACCCGAGCCCTCCCCTGCAAAGGGCGCCGCTGATAAGACACACGAAAGCCAATGCAACGCAGACCTTGTGGGAGCGGGGGGGGGGGGGGGGGGGGGGGGGGGGGGGGGGGGGGGGGGGGGGGGGGGGGGGGGGGGGGGG
>NZ_JBXAOA010000090.1:0-4322 GCF_058802325.1 Pseudomonas sp. GW822-FHT02E03
CCCCCCCCCCCCCCCCCCCCCCCCCCCCCCCCCCCCCCCCCCCCCCCCCCCCCCCCCCCCCCCCCCCCCCCCCCCTCTGCTCCTACAAGGGTTGTGCAAAGCCAGAAACAATTCAGGCCGTGAAGCGAAAGCGTTCACGGCCTGTTTGTTTGTAGCGTGTTTATTTATACAACTGCAGGATTTAAACCGAGTGATAGGTCGGCAAGGCGAACCGTTGCTGACTTTGCAGCATGGAGATCTGCGGCAGTTCGCTGGCCTGTTCGGCGACGTCACGACGTATCGCGCTGATCACCCACGACAGCTGATCGCCGGCATGCAATTGCTGGTAGGAAATCGAACGTTTGAAGACTTTGCCGTCCGTACTGCGCAGGGTCAGCAGAATGCCACCGTCAGGCCGTGGCTGGGTGGTCACTTCGAAGTTGGAGAATAGCGACGAAAATTTTTCCTGGATCAGGCTCATGTCTATCAGCTCCGTTTGTGCTTGAAGGGCAACATGGAGAGGTAGTTGCAGTGATTGTGCCAGCCCCTGATTTTTTAAAAATACATATAAATCAATAGGTTAGTAATTAGGCGTTTTTATGCTTTCGTGCAATCTGCATGAATGGCCATCGTGCATCCTGCATTTTGCGTGGTCGGTCGCGATTCGATGGAACCAATCACGACGCCAGGGTTCCGCTTTTCGATCGCCGGTCCAGACGCTTGGGTCGCGGATACAAAACATTGCAAAAACCGCGTGTACAGCTCAAGAACCGCTGACGTATTTTCGGCCTCAAACAACGCCACCCGACAATAAGAAAATCGAACGGGAGCATCAATGAGCCGCACGCTGAACGACACGATTACCTGGGGCATGATGCTCCGCAAGCTGCCTTCCATTGCCAAAGCCATTCCCCGCGTGGTGAAGGGCATGAAAGCCGCCAACGTCAAGGACCCGACCCAACCGTGTGGCCTCGGCTGGAGCTTCGAGCAGGCGACGTTGCGCAACCCCGATGGCCCGGCCTTGCTGCAGGGTGAGGTGATACTCACTTATGCCCAGGTCAATCAGTGGGCCAATCGCATTGCCCATCACCTGATTGCCCAAGGCATCGGCAAGGGCGATGTGGTGGCGATCTTTATCGAGAACCGTCCGGAGCTGCTGGTGACGATATTGGCGGTGGCCAAGGTCGGCGCGATCAGCGCCTTGCTCAATACCTCCCAGACCCGCGATACCCTGGCCCATAGCCTGAACCTGGTGGCGCCGGTGGCGATCGTGGTCGGAGAAGAGCTGGTTCCAGCCTTTAATGCGGTACGCGAGCGGGTGTCTATCGATACGGCGCGCACCTGGTTTGTCGCCGATCAAGACACTTATCGCGATCCGGGCAATTCGCCCGATGGCTTCATCAACCTGATGACGGTCAGCGCCCAAGCGTGCGGCGATAACCCCGTCAGCAGCCAGCAGGTTTTTCTCGACGATCCTTGTTTCTACATTTATACCTCGGGCACCACCGGGTTGCCCAAAGCCGGGGTGTTCAAACACGGCCGCTGGATGCGCAGCTCCGCCAGCTTCGGGCTGATTGCCCTGGACATGCAGCCGCAAGACGTCGTCTATTGCACCTTGCCGCTGTACCACGCCACCGGGCTCTGCGTGTGCTGGGGCTCGGCAATCAGCGGGGCGTCGGGGTTTGCCATCCGCCGCAAGTTCAGCGCCAGCCAGTTCTGGAGTGACGTGCGCAAATACCAGGCGACCACCCTCGGTTACGTCGGCGAATTGTGCCGTTACCTGGTGGATCAACCGCGCAGCGTCGACGACAGTCGCCACAACGTGACGAAGATGATCGGCAATGGTCTGCGCCCCGGCGCGTGGAGCGAGTTCAAGACGCGTTTTGCCGTTGACCATATCTGCGAGCTGTACGCCGCCAGCGACGGCAATATCGGCTTCACCAACATCCTCAACTTCGACAACACCATCGGTTTTTCCCTGATGTCATGGGAACTGGTGGCGTACGACCACGACAGCGGCGCACCCACGCGAGATACCAAGGGTTTCATGCGCAAAGTGGCCAAGGGCGAGCAGGGTTTGCTGCTGGCGAGGATCGACGACAAGGCGCCGCTGGACGGCTACACCGATCCGCAGAAGACCGCAAAAGTCGTGCTCCACGACGTGTTCAAGAAGGGCGACCACTACTTCAATACCGGTGACCTGCTGCGCAACATCGGTTTTGGCCACGCGCAGTTTGTCGATCGCTTGGGCGACACCTACCGCTGGAAGGGTGAAAACGTCTCGACCACCGAGGTCGAGAACATCCTCCTGCAACATCCGCAGATCGCCGAAGCCGTGGCTTATGGCGTGGAAATCCACAACACCAACGGGCGTGCCGGGATGGCGGCAATCACGCCGGCTGAATCCCTGGCGACCCTGGATTTCAGCGAGTTGCTGGCTTTCGCCAGACAGCAAATGCCTGCCTATGCAGTGCCACTTTTCCTACGGGTGAAAGTGAAAATGGAAACCACCGGAACCTTCAAATACCAGAAGACGCGACTCAAGGACGAAGCCTTCGACCCGAACAAAACCGGCGAGGACCCGATCTACGCCTGGTTGCCGGGCACCCAGACTTACGTGCAAGTCACCGAGCAGGTGCTGGCGGATATCCAGGGCGGCAGGTATCGCTATTGAATGTGGCTATAGCCATCCATGAGAAAAAAGAAGTGACAGGTTCCGGAGCGCTCGGGAAACTATCGGCTTTCCGATTGACCGAATGTGGAGTCCCCAATGTCAGACAAAAGCCGCCAGATGACGCCCGAAGAGGCTGCTGAATTTGCCGAACAGGTGTTCAACAAAGCGCGCGAGGGCGATGCGGCCATGATGGCTGCGCTGCTGACCAAGGGCTTGCCACCTAACCTGCGCAACCACAAGGGCGACACCTTGCTGATGCTCGCCGCGTACCACGGCCATGTCGAGACGGTAAAAGTCCTGCTCGAGCACAAGGCCGACCCGGAAATCCGCAATGACAACGGCCAGAGCCCGATTGCCGGCGCGGCATTCAAAGGTGATCTGGCGGTGGTCAAGGCGCTGGTTGAAGGTGGCGCGCAAGTGGAAGGTTCGTCCTTCGACGGTCGCACTGCGTTGATGATGGCGGCAATGTTCAACCGCGTCGAAATCGTCGACTACCTGATCAGCAAAGGCGCCGACCCGAAAGCCAAGGATGCCAACGGCGTATCCGCGCTGGACGCGGCCAAAACCATGGGGGCGGTGGATACCACGGCTCAGCTGCAGAAACTCCTGGCCTGATCTCAAATCCGTAGGAGCGAGGCTTGCCCGCGAAGAACGATAACTCGGTTTCCCAGTTAAACCGCATCATCTTCTTCGCGGGCAAGCCTCGCTCCTACATGTAATGCGTTATCCTTCGCGCCCTCAAATCTCCCTCGCTACAGGATCCACCTCATGAAAGCCGCACTCGTCGAACTCATCAGCAAAATCAGCTCCGGGTGCATGAGCGATGACGAAATCCTGAAAGTCGCTGACGAAGCGGCTCAGGCCTACGCCGATCCAGAAGCTTTTCTGACGGCCAATCCGGACATCAACTACGACGACACCTTCCCGATCCCGTTGGGTGAGTGGGTGGTCGTCGGCAGCTTGCCGGAAACCGTGCTGTTCCAGGCCGACACCTACATGGACCTGTTCGCGCAGATCGTCGCTTCGTTCGGCCCCGGCGTCGATTTCAACATCAAACCCAAGCAACTGGCCAAGACCGAAGCCCTGACGGCGCTCAATCGCATTCAGGTGCAGATGAGCAGCATGAACAAGGAAAACGGCGGTTACACGCTGATGAACTTCAGTCAGTTGCTCGACGACGAACTGCAAGTGGTGCTGGTCTACGGTAATGACGTGCCACGGGTGCTGGAGTTGTGCGCCGAAGTCGGCATCGCCGCGGCGCCATCCCTGGAAGCCCTGAAAGTCGCGATCCACGTCTGAAGCCGTCTACGACGCTAATAAAACGGAACCCTCGTAAGGCCCGACTATCCTAAGAGGGCATACCACTCTTCGGGAGCGTCACCATGGGTTCCACGTTCAACAGCCTGGTTGGCCTGATTGTTCTTGCCCTGGATATCTGGGCCATCATCAACGTGCTTAAAAGTGGCGCCGAGACCGGGATGAAAATCATCTGGGTGCTATTGATCCTCCTGCTGCCGGTCCTGGGCCTGATCATCTGGGCCATCGCCGGGCCACGAGGTAACGTGCGGATCTGATCGGTTTCGCCTGCAACACAGAACCTGTGGGAGCGGGGGGGGGGGGGGGGGGGGGGGGGGGGGGGGGGGGGGGGGGGGGGGGGGGGGGGGGGGGG
>NZ_JBXAOA010000091.1:0-4133 GCF_058802325.1 Pseudomonas sp. GW822-FHT02E03
GCCTTGCTGAAAGGGCAAAGCGAATACCAGCCAAAAGCCAGTTGAGGGCTTTCCCTCAACCATAGAATCTCCCACAGTGGAGTTTCGGTCGAACACAAATGCTGTGTCCACTTGAAGACCGCGATGGGGCCAGATCAGACACCACAGAACCTACCGCTGCATCCCCCACCGCTTCACCGTCACCCGCTCCAACGTATCAAACACCAGGTTTTCCACCAGCAACCCAATCAGGATCACCACCGCTAACCCGGCAAACACCTTGTCGGTATACAGCTCATTACGATTCTGGAAGATGTACCACCCCAAACCACCCTTGCCGCTGGTAGCGCCAAACACCAGTTCGGCGGCGATCAGCGTACGCCAGGCGAAGGCCCAGCCGATTTTCAGCCCGGCAAGAATCGACGGCAACGCGGCCGGGATCAGGATGAACAACACGAAACGGATGCCCTTGAGGCCGTAATTGCGCCCGGCCATGCGCAAGGTTTCCGAAACACCAAGAAACCCGGCATAGGTGTTCAAGGCCAACGCCCAGAGCACCGAATGCACCAGTACAAAAATCAGGCTGTTCTGCCCCAGGCCAAACCACAGCAGCGCCAGCGGCAACAGGGCAATCGCGGGCAACGGGTTGAACATCGAAGTCAGCGTGCTGAGCAAATCGCGACCGAATCGGGTCGACACCGCCAGCGTCGTCAGGACAAACGCCAGAACGATGCCAATCAGGTAACCCTTGAGCAAAACAACCAGCGAAATCCACACCTTGCCCAGCAGTTCGCCGCTGAGCAGGCCGTCCTGCAGCGCGCTGGCGGTTTGCAAAAAGCTCGGCAGCAGCAGGTCGTTGTTCTGATAACGGGCAACGGCTTCCCAAAGCACCGCGAGCAAAATCAGGATCAGGCTTTTACGCAGCCAGCCTTGCTGCCAGAGACGCTGGCCGAGCGGTAATTCACGCTCCAGCGGTACGCTGGTCAGCGGCTGCAAAACAGTTTCGTACTCTTTACGCGCAGATGATGAATGGCTCATCGGGCAATCCTCCAATGGCTCAATAAGCGATGCGAATGTCGGCGAAATCCAGCTCACGCTCGGTTTCCGGCGACTGGCCTTCGTCGAACAACAGCCGATGAATCCGCCGCGCCGATTCCTGGAACGCCACGCCCCCCAAGCTGTGCAAGTCGTATTGATGGCTGTGGACTTCCGCCCGCACCCGCCCCGGATGAGGCGACAGCAGCAAAATCCGGTTACCCACCACCAACGCTTCTTCGATGGAGTGAGTGACAAACAGCAGCGTGAAACGCACCTCCTCCCAGAGCAGCAACAACTCTTCCTGCATCTTGCGTCGGGTCAGTGCATCAAGGGCGGCGAAGGGCTCGTCCATCAACAGGATCTTCGGCTGCATCGCCAAGGCGCGAGCAATGGCCACGCGAGCTTTCATGCCGCCAGACAAGGTATGCGGATAGGCATCGGCAAACGCCGCCAGACCGACTTTGTCCAGATAGTGCAGCGCCCGCTCTTCAGCCTCTTTGCGCTTGAGGGTTTTGGAAGCGAGCAGCGCAAACATCACGTTCTGTTTGACGGTCTTCCACGGTGGCAGTTGATCGAACTCCTGGAACACCACGATCCGGTCTGGCCCTGGCGCATCGACCCGCTGGCCTTGCAGGCGAATCTCACCCTCACAGGGCGGGATGAACCCGGCAACGGCTTTGAGCAACGTCGACTTGCCGCAGCCCGAAGGACCGAGCAGCACAAAGCGGTCCGCCGGATCGATCTCGAAACTGACTTGATGGGTCGCTCGAGCCACCCGCGCAGGCGTGCGGTATTCCAGGCTGACCTGGTCGACCGACAGCAGCGCTTGAGCTGCCGCGATCGGTTTGCTGGCCGTGTGGCCTTGCAAAGGGGCGTTCATGTCGGTCAGCTCCCTTGCAGCGGTTTGGTGTCTTGGAAGAAGTAATCCTTCCACGAATCCGGTTTGTTTTTGATCGCACCGACGCGGTAGAGGAACTCGGCCAGCGGGTAGGTGTTTTTCGGCGTGATGCTGAATTCGAACTGCGGATTGTCGATGATTTTCAGCAATGCCGCGCGGTCGATTTTGGCCTTGGTGACGCGGATGTAAGTGTCGGCCGCCGCACCTTTATCGTTCTGCGCAAACTCAGCCGCTTCGGTCAGTGCGGCGATGAAGGCTTTGTAGGTTTTCGGGTTTTCGTTGCGGAATTTCTCGGTGGCGAACAGCACGGTCGGCGAGTTCGGACCCAGCAAGTCATAGGTGTTCAGCACCACATGCACGTTGGGGTTTTGCAGCGCCTGATCCTGGAACGGCGGGTTGGAGAAGTGCCCGCTCAACTCGGTACCACCGGCAATCAGTGCCGCGGTGGCATCCGGGTGCGGAACGGCGATGGTGTACTTGTCGAGACGATTGAATTCCTTGTCGCCCCATTGCTTGGCCGCCGCGTATTGCAGGAAGCGCGACTGCACCGAGACGCCGACCGCCGGCACCGCAATGCGGTCTTTCTCGGTGAAGTCAGCAATGGTTTTGACCTTGGGATTATTGCTCACCAGGTAGTAAGGGAAGTTACCCAGGGAGGCCACGGCTTTGACGTTCTGCTTGCCGTGGGTGCGATCCCAGATGGTCAGCAGCGGACCGACGCCGGCCCCGGCAATGTCGATGGAACCGGAGAGCAACGCATCATTGACCGCTGAGCCGCCGGAGAGCTGGGTCCAGTCGACCTTGATGTCGATGCCTTCCTGCTTGCCGTACTTCTCGATCAGGTTCTGATCGCGCACCACGTTGAGCAGCAGATAAACGATGCCGAACTGTTCGGCGATACGAATTTCACCTTCGGCGTGGGCCACGGTCGGCGCTACCAGGCTGCCGGCGAGCAGGCTGAAACCCAGGCCAATGGCCGCAGCCAAGGGTGCAAATGGAAGACGTTTGGACATGGGAATTCTCCGAAATCAGAAAGGCGCGTCGCCCTGGATGGTGGTGCGATACAACTTGCGGCGCAGATGACTGGGGCATCCGGCGGCGAGGTGAATCAGCGAACGGTTGTCCCAGAACACCAGGTCGTGGGCCTGCCATTGATGGCGGTAAATGTTTTGCGCCAGCACGCTGTGGGCGTAGAGCTCGTCGAGTAATTGTTTGCTCTCGTCTTCCGACAAACCGACGATGCGGGTGGTGAAGCCCTCGCTGACGAACAACGCTTTGCGACCGTTTTCCGGGTGGGTGCGGACGATGGGGTGAACCACTTCGGCGACCTGAGCGAGTTGCTCCGGCGTCAGGGTCGGGCGCCAGTTGCCCTCGAATTTGCTCTCGCTGTAGCGCGCCGTGTAGGAGTGCGCGGCCGAGCGCCCTTCGACGGCTTTGCGCAGCGCCTCGGGCAGGTTGTCCCAGGCTTTGTGCATGTCGGCGAACAGCGTGTCGCCACCTTCGGACGGCAGCTCTTGGGCATGCAGCATCGAGCCCAGGCTTGGTAGCTCTTTATAGGAAAGGTCCGAGTGCCAGAACTTGCCGGCATCCCCGAGGCCGATGGATTGGCCGTTCTCGATGATGTTCGAAACGATGAGAATTTCCGGATGCCCGGCCAGCAGAAATTGCTTGAGCACATGGATCTGCAACACACCGAAACGGCGGCTGAAGGCGATCTGCTGATCGGGAGTAATGCGCTGGTCGCGGAACACCACCACGTGATGATCCAGGTGCGCACGATGGACACGGGCGAAGTCCCGGTCGTTGATCGGGCGGGACAGGTCCAGGCCGATGATTTCAGCACCGACGGCGCCGCTGAACGGGCGGATTTCGAAGGATTGCGACGCGATGGCGGCGACGCTGGTTGACACAGGCTTTGGAGAAAAAGAGACGGCTGACATAAAAATCACTCCCACGCACAGCGCGCTCAAGGGCGCGCATCGATCAGAAACTCACGGAGGTCCCGTGTTGGTTCGTGTCGTGCGGCGCGCCGATTGGTCGGCAGGTACGCAGGGATGTGACTTTATAGGTATAAGAATTGAAATTTAAATACCGTTAGTGAATAACGATATGGCTTTTGGCATGCGGCGTCTATTAGGCCGCCTTCGCGGTGTAGAAACGGATACATCCTTTACAATCGAGACCGGGGACATCCTTTACGTTTTTGTGGGTTTGAAAG
>NZ_JBXAOA010000092.1:0-3981 GCF_058802325.1 Pseudomonas sp. GW822-FHT02E03
TTATCGACGTGGTAGGTGTCGACACCGCCGCCACCGATCAGGGTGTCAGCACCCAGGCCGCCGTTGAGGGTGTTGTCGCTACTGTTGCCGCTCAAGACGTTGTCGAGACTGTTGCCGTACAGATCAATCGCGGCAGTACCCAGCAACTGACCGTCTTCAGCGTTGGCCGAGAGGGTATAGCTGATCGAGGTGCGAATCAGGTCACGGCCTTCGTCTGCCAATTCGATGATCGTGTCGCCGGCGTTATCGACAGTGAACGTATCATTGCCGATACCACCGCTCAACGTATCGGCACCTGCACCGCCGTCCAACTGGTCGTTACCGGTGCCACCCTGAAGGGTGTTGTTGGCATTGTTGCCGAGCAGAATGTTGTCCAGGTCGTTGCCAATCACGGTGAAGGCCCCCGCGCCGGTCAGCAGGACATTTTCGACGTTTTGCAGGCTGCTCTGGCCCATGTCGATGACGTTGGTCTGCGCCGTGGCGGCGTATGTGATGTTCAGGCCATCCAGACCTTCGTTGGCGATTTCCTGCAACAACGCTAGCTCGCCGACCTGATCAAGACTGTAGATGTCATTGCCTGCACCACCGATCAAGGTGTCCAGGCCTGCTCCGCCGACCAGCGCATTGTTGCCAGTGTTACCGATCAGTATGTTGTTCTGGGCGTTACCGATGGCATTGATGTTGTCGGTACCGCTCAGGGTGAGGTTTTCAACGTTGGCGCTCAGAGTGAAGCTGACAGACGCGAGGACGTTGTCGATCTCGTTAGGCTGGGTGCTGGATTCGCTGACGACATCCTGAGTGTTATCGACGATATAGGTGTCGTTGCCGGTCCCACCGATCAGTATGTCGGCACCTAGACCACCGTCCAGAATGTTGTTGCCGGTATTACCGACAAGGCTATTGTTCAGGGCATTGCCGGTGCCATTGAGGCTGGAGGCACCTGTTAGCGTCAGATTCTCGAGGTTGGTGCCAAGGACATAACTCATCGATGAGATGACAGTGTCTTTTCCCGAGGAAGAAGTTGCAAGCTCGGTAATGCTGTCACCGACGTTGTCCACATAATAGACGTCGTTGCCATTACCTCCCTGCATGATGTCCGCGCCTGTACCACCATTCAGTGCGTTATCCAGAGCATTACCGATCAGAATGTCATCAAAAGCTGACCCGATCGCGTTCTCTATCTTCGCCCCGAAGGCAATCGCCAACCCGTCAGTGACAGCCGCTTGTGTTGTGAGATCGACAAACGCTTTACCAATCGTACTGAAAGCGCCTTCGTTCAGGTTGATGCGCACAGACTGAAGCTGATTGCTGCCGTCAATAGTGTCGTTACCGCCAGCATCCCAGATGGTCTCGAAAATCGACTGGTCAGACGCCCAACTGTAGGTATTGTTACCGCTCTGCCACAGGGTGTTGGCGCCGTACAGGCTCTGGATGGCGAGGATGTCCAGCAGCATCGGCGTAGTGGGTTGATAAGAATATGAGTCGTTGTAACTCATGACTGTGTAACGGACATCGTCCAGTGAGGCGTCAAGCAAGGTGGCGTTTGTCGAACTCGCGGAGAACGGATGCTTCAAACCCAGCGCATGGCCGATTTCGTGTACGAAGGTCAAATAGTCATAAGTGCCTTTGACAGGATTAGCATTGTTCGTCGCTGGACCGATCCATACATCCCCCGCATAGGGAGTATCGGCGGGGAAATAGGCCCAGGCAGCCGTCTGGCTATCCATCGACAAGTAACCGCCAAATCGCAAATCGCCGACATTTGTGAGAGTGTCGCTGGTCTGCGTGAAATTGATATTGGCAACGGCGCTCCATGTGCTTAGCGCACTGATGACTGCATTTTGCTGCGCAGATGTCAGAGCATACGCATTGGTGTACTCATTGTCGGGGCTATAGTTGGTGGCGAAGTACGAGGTGGTTTCTGTAATAAAGCTATAGCTGAGATTGGTAGGCCCGAAGACACTCCAGTTGGAACCTAGCCAATAAGTTCCGGAAATCAGACTGTCGACAGCTTTGTCGCCGGTCAGTGACGAAGGAATGCTAAATGAGTAAGACAACGGCGTAGGCATGCGAAATTCCTGAGTGCGCTGCGGCCTTTCCCGAATGTGACCGCTACAAAAATATGATTTTGCATCATAAACGTTACGCTTGACATCATTTGGCCACTATTTTTCTGATTTGTGACGTCAAATAACTGGCCCGGCGAACTGTATCGGCGAGTGTCGTAGAATCCTGAAGCAAAGCTCTATGCATTTTCGTTCAACACAGGCCATCGACTTCCCATGTCCACTTCGACCCCAGCGCTCATCCGCGAAACCTTCCCCGTCGGCCCCCTCCAGTGCAACTGCACAATCATCGGCGACCCGATCACCAAAAAGGCCATCGTCGTCGACCCGGGCGGCAATCACGAACTGATCCTCGCGCGCCTCGACGCCTTGGGCCTGAAGGTGGTCAGCATCATCCACACCCACGCGCACCTGGATCATTTCCTGGCTTCCGGGCAGCTCAAGGAGAAAACCGGCGCGACGCTGCATCTGCATAAAGAAGATCAATTCCTCTGGGACAACCTGGAGATGCAGTGCCAGATGTTCGGTGTGCCTTATACCCCCGTGCCATCGCCAGATCGCTGGTTGGCCGACGACGAAGAGTTGGCTTGCGGGTGTGGCGTGGCGTTGCACACGCCGGGTCATACGCCAGGTTCCATGAGCTTTTGGTTTTCAGAGGCTAAGCTGCTGATAGCCGGTGATACGCTTTTCAAGCGAGGGGTAGGGCGCACGGATTTATGGGGAGGCGATCAGGCGACTCTCGTGCGTTCGATCAAGCAACGGTTGTATACCCTCGACGAAGAGGCGACGGTGGTGACCGGTCATGGTCCGGACACGTGTCTGGGCGATGAAATGCGCGGTAACCCCTTTGTACGGGCCTGAAGATGCAGTTGTGAAAGGCACGACGGAATTTTTGGCGTTGGCCATGATCCAACGCCCGCAAAGGTTCATTGCTTAAGTCCGCTGCACCACAGAATGCAAAAAAAGTAGGAGCTCTCCATGTTCACCTCGCGTCGTTTGATTATTGTCGCTACTGCCGTGGCTTTGTTGTCCGGTTGCGCATCGCAGAACCCTTATGACAGCCAGGGTCAGGCTGATGGCGGCTCTACGGGCATGAGCAAAACCGCCAAATACGGTGGCCTCGGCGCCTTGGCCGGTGCACTGGCCGGTGCTGCCATCAGTCACGATAACCGTGGCAAGGGCGCGCTGATTGGTGCCGCCGTGGTGGGGGCTTCTGCCGCCGGTTACGGTTACTACGCCGACCAGCAGGAGAAAAAATTGCGGGCCAGCATGGCCAACACTGGGGTTGAAGTGCAGCGCCAGGGCGATCAGATCAAGCTGATCATGCCGGGCAACATCACATTCGCCACTGATTCGGCGAACATCGCGTCGGGCTTCTACCAGCCGCTGAACAACCTGGCGGGCTCGCTCAAGGAGTTCAACCAGAACCAGATCGAGATCGTCGGCTACACCGACAGCACCGGCAGCCGTCAGCACAACATGGACCTGTCCCAGCGTCGCGCCCAGAGTGTGGCGACTTACCTGACCTCCCAGGGTGTCAGCGGCGCCAACCTGTCGGCGCGTGGTGCCGGGCCGGACAACCCGATTGCCAGCAATGGTGATGCCAATGGCCGGGCACAGAACCGTCGCGTCGAGGTCAACCTGAAGCCGATTCCGGGGCAGCAGTATCAGCAGCAGGGCCAGGTTCAGCAGTACCCTTAAGTGTCTGACTGAGTCCGGTTGTAAAAAAGCCCGCCCGATCCTCAGCAGATCGGGCGGGCTTTTTGTTGGCTCTGGCCCCATCGCGAGCAGGCTCGCTCCCACAGTTGACCGTGTACCGATCCTACAACTCGATCGAATGTGGGAGATTCTATGGTTGAGGGAAAGCCCTCAACTGGCTTTTGGCTGGTATTCGCTTTGCCCTTTCAGCAAGGCG
>NZ_JBXAOA010000093.1:0-3798 GCF_058802325.1 Pseudomonas sp. GW822-FHT02E03
CGCCTCACGCCCTCTTCCCCCGCCACCCCTGGCTCCTACGGGATCCGATCGGGTTTGTCCCCTCACCACACACCGCTCCCACAGGGGCTCGTGGGTATATGGATATTTGTGTTGTGGTTGACCCAAGGCATCTGTGATGAAATGCGACTCCACTCTCTATCGCGCCGCGCCGCCATCACTCGCCGTGAAACCCCGTTTGATTCGCCATCTGTTCCTGCCGCCACTGGTCATCGCCCTGATGATCGGATTGGGTTACATCGGCTTCTGGGTCAGTGAACACTACGGAATTCGCAGCCTCAGCGAGAACGGCCAGCGTCAGTTGGAACTGCACGCCCGCGCCGTCGAGAGCGAAATCAGCAAGTACACCTACCTGCCCAGCCTGCTGGAACTCGAATCCAGTGTTTCCAAGCTGTTGGCCGACCCGTCTCCGGAACTCCGGCAGACGGTCAATGAATACCTTGAAGGCCTGAACCGGCGCAGCCGCAGTCGGGCCATTTATGTGATGGACACCACCGGTCGCGTACTGGCCACCAGCAACTGGCGCGATGTCGACAGTTATCTGGGTGAAGACCTGTCCTTCCGCGCCTATTTCCAGAATGCCGTGCGCGGTCAGCCGGGGCGTTTCTACGGCATTGGCAGCACCAGTGGCGAACCCGGCTATTACCTGGCGCACGGGCTTGAAGAGCACGGCAAGATCATCGGTGTCGCCGTGGTCAAGGTCCGCCTCGAAGCCATGGAAGAACGCTGGCAGCGTGCGCGTCTGGAAGCCTTCGTCAGCGACGAGAACGGGATCATCATTCTCTCCAGCGATCCGGCGCGGCGGCTTAAATCGGTTGTGCCATTGAGCGAGGAAACCAAGGAAAAACTGGCCCGTAGCCTGCAGTACTACTGGTTTCCGCTGAATGAACTGCAACCGCTGGCGCGGGAGAAGCTGGCCGAAGGCGAGGAAAAACTGACCTTCCCCGCCAACAGCGAATTGATGTCCGATGAAGAGAACATCAGCTACCTCTCGCAAACCCGGCCGCTGAGCGACACCCCATGGAATTTCACCCTGCTCACCCCCCTGCAGGATTTGCGGCGTGAAGCGATCAATCAGGGGATCCTGGTGGCGGTGGCGTTTGCCCTGGTGGCGTTTCTGCTGATCGCCTGGAACGAGCGGCGCAAGGTGATCGCCACCCGCCTCGCGGCGCGGGAAGCCTTGCAGGAAGCCAACAATCAACTGGAGCGTCGGATTACCGAACGCACCACCGACCTGCGCGCCAGCAACGAACGGCTCAAGGGCCAGATCCGTGAACGCCGGCAGGCGGAAGAGACGTTGCGCCGCGCCCAGGATGAACTGGTCCAGGCCGGCAAACTGGCGGCCATCGGCCAGATGTCCACCAGCATCGCCCACGAATTGAACCAGCCGCTGGCCGCCTTGCGGACCTTGTCCGGCAATACCGTGCGCTTTCTGGAACGCGGTCAGCTGGATGTGGCCAGCACCAACCTCAAGACCATCAATGAACTGATCGACCGCATGGGCCGGATCACCGCCAGCCTGCGTTCCTTCGCCCGGCGCGGTGATGACAAGGGCCAGGCCAGTTTTGGCAAAGCCGTGGACGCCGCCCTGCAATTGCTGGGCAGCCGGATGGAAAGCGCGCACCTGCAATTGCACCGCGACCTTGAAGACGTACAGGTGCAGATCGACCAGACCCGTCTGGAGCAGATCCTGGTCAACCTGATCGGCAACGCGCTCGACGCCATGCAGTCGCAGCCCCAGCCGGAGTTGTGGCTTGAAGCCGAAGAATTCGACGGCAAGTATCGCCTGCGGGTACGTGACAATGGCCACGGCATCGATGCCGAAGCGCGCAAGCATCTGTTCGAACCGTTCTTCACCACCAAACCCGGCGAACAAGGCCTGGGCCTCGGCCTGACGCTTTCCGCCAGCCTGGCCGCCGCCACTGGCGGGCATCTGGGGGTCGAACACCCGGCCAGCGGTGGTACCACCTTCGTCCTCAGTTTACCGTTGGTAAGCCCCACTCCCGCCGAGCCAATATGAACAACGACCTTAGTGTGCTGATCGTCGAAGACGACCCCCATGTCCTGCTCGGTTGCCAACAGGCGCTGACCCTGGAAGACATTCCCTGCGTGGGCGTCGGCAGCGCCGAAGAAGCGCTGGAACGTGTCGGCGATAACTTCGCCGGCATCGTCATCAGCGACATCCGCCTGCCGGGCATCGACGGCCTGGAACTGCTGACCCGGCTCAAGGCCCGCGATCGCAGCCTGCCGGTGGTGCTGATTACCGGCCATGGCGACATCTCCATGGCCGTCGGCGCCATGCAAAAAGGCGCCTACGACTTCATGGAGAAACCCTTCTCCCCAGAACGCCTGGTGGACGTCGCCCGCCGGGCGCTGGAGCAACGCAGCCTGGCGCGAGAAGTGTCGTCGTTACGTCGACAGCTGTTCGAGCGCGACTCCCTCGAAGGCCGGATCATCGGGCGCTCGCCGGCCATGCAGAACCTGCGAGAACTGATCGCCAACGTCGCCGATACCTCGGCCAACGTGCTGATCGAAGGCGAGACCGGTACCGGTAAAGAATTGGTTGCGCGCTGCCTGCACGACTTCAGCCGTCGGCACACCAAACAGTTCGTCGCGCTGAACTGCGGTGGCCTGCCGGAGAACCTGTTCGAAAGTGAAATCTTCGGCCACGAGGCCAACGCCTTCACCGGTGCCGGCAAGCGGCGGATCGGCAAGATCGAACATGCCCACGGCGGCACGCTGTTCCTCGACGAAGTGGAAAGCATGCCGCTGCCGTTGCAGATCAAATTGCTGCGGGTGTTGCAGGAGCGTACCCTCGAACGCCTCGGTTCGAACCAGAGCGTCGAGGTGGATTGCCGGGTGATCGCCGCGACCAAGTCCGATCTGGATCAATCGAGCAAGGCCGGCGAGTTTCGCAGCGACCTGTATTACCGCCTGAACGTGGTAACCCTGGAACTGCCGCCGCTGCGCGAACGCCGCGAAGACATCCTGCAACTGTTCGAACACTTCCTGCAGCAGTCATCCCTGCGCTTCGACCGCGCGGTGCCGGAGCTGGACAACCAGACCCTGTCGAACCTGATGAGCCACGACTGGCCAGGCAACGTGCGCGAATTGCGCAACGTTGCCGAACGCTTCGCCCTCGGCCTGCCGGCCTTCAAAAAAACCGGCGCCAGCGGCAGCAACCAGGGCCTGGCCTTCGCCGAAGCGGTGGAAGCCTTCGAACGCAACCTGCTCAGCGACGCCTTGCAGCGCAGCGGCGGCAACCTGACCCAGGCCAGCCAGGAACTGGGGATGGCCAAGACCACGCTGTTCGACAAAGTGAAGAAATACGGGTTGAGCCACTGATGGACCTGATGTTCAAAGCGACCCTGGGCGCGGCGGTGGTAGTGATCCTCGCCATGTTGGCCAAGACCAAAAACTATTACATCGCAGGCCTGGTGCCGCTGTTTCCGACCTTTGCACTGATCGCTCATTACATCGTCGGCAAGGGGCGCTCGCTGGATGATCTGAAAACCACCATCGTGTTTGGCATGTGGTCGATCATTCCGTACTTCGTCTACCTGGCGACCTTGTATGTGATGGTCGACCGGATGCGGCTGGAGGCTTCGTTGGCGGTGGCGGCGGTGGCGTGGTTGATGGCGGCGACGGTGCTGGTGACGGTGTGGGTGCGCTTTCAATCCTGACCACAATTCCCTGTAGGAGCCAGGGGGGGGGGGGGGGGGGGGGGGGGGGGGGGGGGGGGGGGGGGGGGGGGGGGGGGGGGGGGGGGGGGGGGGGGGG
>NZ_JBXAOA010000094.1:0-3085 GCF_058802325.1 Pseudomonas sp. GW822-FHT02E03
CGATGGCATCAGCGCGGTGTACCTGTTACACCGCAGTGCCTGCATCGCGGGCAAGCCACGCTCCCACAGGTTATGTATTGGGCATAAAAAACCGGGCGACCGTGAGGTCGCCCGGTTCTTGTGGGACAGGTTACAGATGCGATTCGGCGTATTCGGCCAGAATCGAGCGTGGCACCCCTTGCAGGGTGATGTGTACACCGTTGGGGAAGTCCTTGAAGCGCTCGGTCAAGTACGTCAGCCCGGAGCTTGTCGCGGACAGGTAAGGGGTATCGATCTGTGCCAGGTTGCCCAGGCACACCACTTTGGAACCGGCGCCGGCACGAGTGATGATGGTTTTCATTTGGTGCGGCGTAAGGTTCTGGCATTCATCGATCAGGATCAGACTCTGCTGGAAGCTGCGGCCTCGGATGTAGTTGAGGGATTTGAACTGCAACGGCACTTTGCTGAGGATGTAGTCGACGCTGCCATGGGTGTTTTCGTCGTCCATGTGCAGCGCTTCGAGGTTGTCGGTGATGGCGCCGAGCCAAGGCTCCATTTTTTCCGCTTCGGTGCCGGGCAGGAAACCGATTTCCTGGTCGAGCCCCTGCACGCTGCGGGTGGCGATGATGCGCCGGTAGCGTTTGCTGACCATGGTCTGCTCGATGGCCGCCGCCAGGGCCAGGATGGTTTTACCGGAACCGGCCGCGCCGGACAGGTTGACCAGGTGAATGTCCGGATCAAGCAAGGCATACAGCGCCAGGCTCTGATAGATGTCACGCGGTTTCAGGCCCCAGGCTTCCTGGTGCAACAGAGGCTCCTGATGCAGGTCGAGGATCAGCAACTTGTCGACCTGGATTTCCTTGATCCAGCCAACAAAGCCCTGTTCGTCGATGATGAACTCGTTGACGTGTACCGCAGGCAGGTTGTCGATCAGCTGCACCTGGTGCCAGGTGCGACCATGATCCTGCCGGGTTTCGACTTTGCTCACCCGATCCCAGAAGGAACCGGTCATGTTGTGATAACCGTTGGGCAGCAACGAAACGTCGTCGACCAGTTGGTCGGTGCTGTAGTCCTCGGCCGCAATCCCGCAAGCCCGGGCCTTGAGGCGCATGTTGATGTCTTTTGTGACCAGCACCACGGGCAGTTTTGCATCGCGTGCGCGCAGGTCGATCAACTGGTTGATGATGATGTTGTCGTTCAGATGCTCGGGCAGAATGATGTTCGGCTCAGTGCGCTTGCTCATCAGAATTGACAGCAACCCCTTGGGCCCACTCTTGCCGCGCTGGATCGGTACGCCGAGTTCGACGTCTTCGGGGCTGGCATCGCCCAACGTCTTGTCGATCAGGCGAATCGCCTGGCGGCATTCCGCGGCAACGCTGTGATGCCCGCTCTTGAGCTTGTCCAGCTCTTCAAGCACGGTCATCGGGATGGCGACGTGGTGTTCTTCGAAATTAAGCAGGGCGTTTGGATCGTGAATCAATACGTTGGTATCGAGTACATAAAGGATTGGCTGGTTGGAAGAAGGGCTACGTCCGTGATCATCCATACTCGGTCACCTTTGTGGGAGCCAGTCGACGCAATACCATAACGGTGCTGCGCCTCGAAGTGGCCGCCGAATTCACCTGCGAGGAGTCAAGTGAACTGCACACAAACTGGGGTCTTGGGAGACGCCACCTGTGTTGCAGGTTTCGGCGGTCTGTCTTCGTAATACTCCAAAACATGTGACAGAAAAAAGCACTTTGACGTTTTTTTGAAGTTTATTTTTCAGAGTGACGAATAGCCCTTGGCGTGCAGGCAATGTGCCGTTAAAGTCGGAAGTCCGCCTGCACCGATTTCTCTGCAAAAATCGCCCTTCACCCAATGTTTTCGGCCTTTTGCCGTTTCAGCGAAACGCATCCTGACAGTCTGCCCAACCGATCCCGCTTGGCGCCGTTTGCGTAATGAGCCAGGGCATCGCCGTTTTCAGCGCATCCTGCTTCACATTGAAATTGATCACCCCGTGCCGCCACAGCAACATCAGGGTCAATACCCGTTGTGCGCTCTGGCTGCCCTTGAGCTTGCCGGCGCCGTCCTGGGCATCGATGTCCCACAATGCCACCTGCAAGCCCTGAGATTTGAAGAAGCCCTCGGCATCGGATCGACGCTGCCCCTCGGGCGGGCGAAACAGCGGCACGTAATTCTCCGGCAGCTTGCCTTTGACCAACTCGACGCTGCGTCGCACCGAGTCCTGCCAGTCTTGCCAGTGGCTGTGGGAGCGAAACTCCCAGCCTTGCACGCCAACGCATTGCTGCGAATAAGTCCCTTGCAGGCTGGCCACCGAACGATCGGCCAGGCGGGCCTGGATGTCCTTGCCGAGGACGAAGAACGTAGCGCTCATGTTGGATTTGCGCAGGTACTCGGTGACCCAGGCGGTGTTATCTGGCGTGGCATTGGCGGCGCTGTCGAAGGTCAGCAGGAACAGACGATCATTCATGGCCTCGCCATTGCGCTCATAGTCGCCAAAACGATCGACTTCGCTGCTGGTCTGCGGGAACAGCGCGGCCTTGCGCAGCTGCTCGTCCAGGTACTGGGCGTGGAACAACCGGCTTGGCTCGGCCCATTTGATGTAATAGCTGTCATCGCTCACCTGAAACTTGGCCGCTTGCTCGCGCAGGGTGGCCATGTCCTCGACCAGGAAACAGAAGGAGGCATCCTGATCGCAACTCTGCTGGGCGAAGTTGTAATTGGTCAGCAAACGCTGCCACAGGCGTTGGCGCAGTTGGTTGACCGACTCCAGATTGAGGGTGCGCAGGCCCAGGCGTTGAGCCAGGCTCGCTTCATCCAGCGATTCACTGGCCAGCAGAACCCGGGCAAACATGAGGATTTCGGCCCGCGAGGCGACGTCAAACAGCGTCGGGCTGCTGAGCTGCTCAGGCCAGGTGCCGCGATCCAGCGTCGCCACATCGCCCGGCGCGGCGATGGCGCCAAAACTCAAGAGCCAGGCCGAGAATAGAAAAACGATACGCAAAGGGATGTCTCCATAACAAAACCCGCGCGGCACTCAGAGCGCTCAGCAGTTGACCTGCGAAGCCTTGCGACTTGGCCGCAGCCATACGGTCGTCAGCTG
>NZ_JBXAOA010000095.1:0-1522 GCF_058802325.1 Pseudomonas sp. GW822-FHT02E03
AAAGGGGACACCCATTAGCCGGTCTCAAGTCAAGGTTAAAAGCCTCCGCACCCTGCGGTTTTTAACTGCAGGGATTGCTCTTTAACTCAACCTGATCGGTTGAACCCGTCGACCCCGTTTCCTCTTCATTGGCTACGACCGAGTCGTGCCTGACACCCATGTGGATCAAGCGGTAGCGATACAGCGAGCACCGCCCTGGCAGTCAACTGCCCCAGAGAAACGTTGGTGCCGCCAATGTGGCCAAAACGTGTCACAGAACTGTGGCTCGTGCAAAAACACGTCCAGTCTCAGCGAGCTCACATGGCGGACGACCCGGTTACAACACACTCAGGCGGTGACAGCCGGTCGCCACTCAGATTTCATGGTTCACGCCCAGTCCCTTTTTGGTTGATCGGCCATCACCTTAACCCGCCCCTTCAGGCGAAACAGCGCTTGGCATCAAATGGCTGTTTCTCCTTCAGGATGTGATAACTCGCCCGCGCCAGTTTGTGCGCCAGCGCTTTGGTGGCGACCACGGCATTGGTCTTGGCTTTCTTTTTCTCGAAAAAACGTTTGGCCTCTTCACTGAAACGCCGAGCAAAATTCGCCGCTTCGATAAAGGCCCAAATCAAGTAAGCGTTGCCGTTCTTGGTGTTGCCTTCGCTCTTTTTCTTACCATTGGAGTAATGCGCACTCTTTACGCACCGGGCATAGGAGGCGAAGTTGCCCACGTCGGCAAAGCGCTCGATATCACCGGTTTCCAGCATGATGACCGTGGCCAGCACTTCGCCGATTCCAGGCATCGTTTTTAACAAGCAGAACTCCGGCCGCAGGCGAGCTTCATGCAGTAAGCGGTCCTCAAGGATATCAATCTGAGCCTGCACCGCCTGGATGATCGCGACATTGGCTTTCATCGCCAGAGCGACATCCGTGGTCAGGCCAAGTCTGTCCACGGATGTCGCTGACAGGCCTTTGACTTCATTGCAGCTCAACCCGTGGCCAAACTGGCGCGCCATGATGTTCTCCACCGCAAGAATGTGCTGCGTCCTACTGCGGACCAACTGAATACGTTTACGTGCCAAATCGCGCAGTGCCCGTTCTTGCGGCGGATGGATATAGCCGGTGGGCAATATCCCGAGTCGCAATAAATGCGCCAGGAACGCCGCATCATCCTTATCGTCAGAATGCTTTAAACCGTCGTAGCGTTGCATCGCCACGGGGTTGGCCAGCTTTACCTCGAAGCCTGCCGCCTTGAGACCATCGACCAGCCAATACCAGTTGTAGGTCGACTCGACCACGACACCGAGCAATTCGGCACGATGCGGTTCGAGCAGCGGGAGGATTTTTGTCAGCTCATTAGGACAGCGCCGACTGAGCAGGACCCGGTCCGTTTCGTCGGTAACCACTACAACGCTGTTGTTTGAATGCAGGTCTATGCCACAGAATTTCATCACGGCCTCCCACAGCAAAAGTCTAAGTTCGCACCTTGAATTTTGCGCCACCTCCGTGAGGTGGGGAGGCCGGCTAGATGATTCTCAGATTT
>NZ_JBXAOA010000096.1:0-1380 GCF_058802325.1 Pseudomonas sp. GW822-FHT02E03
GCATAGGTATCTACACATCTCTAAAGTCTTCGGCTGGCCACCCAGCCGATGGCTTCTTTAGCGAAACCCGCCAGCTCCTGAGGCGTGTATTGCTCCAGCGTCTCGCACATCGCCAAAAGCATGTACAGACCGGCGAGCACCGCAGAAGCCGTTACCGGTTGAGAGCGTTTCATTTGACGACCAGACAAACGGACCAAAAACTCTCGGGTTTGCTCGGCAAACTCACCTTCGGCCCGCATTAGGCGCCAGCTGACTGCACACGCCTGACTAGCGATCAGCAGCCGTTTGAACACGGCTTCGCCGCTTTCCTGCTGCCAGTTTTCCAGCTGATGTCCGCCGCCTTTGAGCAGTTTGAAGTAGGACTCGATACGCCAACGCCAGTAATACCAGAGTGCCAATCGTTCAGCCGCAACCTCGGGCCCAAGGTTGCTCAACAAATACCATTCGGCCAACAGATGGCCGTTGTCCCCAATTATTCGGCTAACGACCAGTCGGGCAGGTAAAGGCTCGCCAGACTTGCGTAACGTCTTGCGGTCGGCCCGGTCTTTGGTGAAGGGCTGGGCTTGACGAGTCAGCACAACGGCCGTTTCTCCCACCCATTGAATGGCGGATTTTCCTTTGTAGTCGACCTTGCGGGTTTCGCTGTAGCTCATTTGGCTGGCGATTTGGCTCAGAGGCCTGGACTGGCCTTCATGACTGGCCGTGGAACCCGCCTTGACCCGCACCAGCCATTGCCGACCCTCGGCCTGCCACTGTCTCAAATGAGCGACCGAATCAGCCTCTCGATCCACGACATGGACAAGAGGCTTGGCAAAACTCTGCTGCTCCAGCCAAGTGATGCGTTGTGTCAGTTCATTGAGGTGTTTTTCAGGGGCCAGCACTTCTTCGGCTCGCGTGCTGAGAACGCCGTCCCTGGTCGCCAGGTTTTGAGTGGGAGTACAGATCGGTGCGCCGTCACGATCCGTGACCAGCAGGCTGCTTTGCAGTTCGTAACCGATGTCACCCCGATGGCTCATTTGCAGGCGATCAGCCTTGCTGTGGTGATGCATGTAATTGAGACGAGACCAATCGTGCATGACCAGCGCGTAATCATCGCAGTCATCCCGGCAACCCTCGTGGGCCAGCGCCAGTAGCGGTTTAACCAGATCAACGGGCCTGACCCGGTCATTGCTCAAAAATCTCCAGAGCGCTTGCGTCTGCGCAAAAGCCTTGTCGCTTCGCGGCAAGGCTTTCATCCCGGCGGCCAGCGCCGGTAGTCCATTACTGTGTCCCATGACTAACTCGTCGTATCGTTTTGTCAGTCGGGCATCTAGCCCGGTCATTTGATATCCATGCCGTCCTTTTATAGACCAGGATCGGGAGATGTGTAGATACCGATGC
>NZ_JBXAOA010000097.1:0-1366 GCF_058802325.1 Pseudomonas sp. GW822-FHT02E03
CCCTAATGAAATGGCTACCCCCGCTGCCCCCTGTGATCGCCCACTAAGCTTTCACCGGGGGCTCATCGGAGATCATTGCCATGAACAACGTAGCTATCGCCGCCATCGACCTCGGAAAACATACCTTTCACCTGCATGCGCAAGATGATCGCGGCCACGAGGTTTACCGCAAAAAATTTACGCGGACGGCGCTCACCCGGCACCTCGCAAATCTCGCCCCCTGCACCGTCGTGATGGAAGCCTGCGGCGGCGCCCACTTCATGGCGCAAGAGGTCGCCAAGCTAGGACATACACCCAAGCTCATTGCCCCTCATCTCGTGCGTCCGTATGTGAAAAGCAACAAAAACGACTTCGCTGATGCCGAGGCGATCTGCGAGGCGGCGACCCGACCCACGATGCGTTTTGTGCCGCCCAAAACCCAAGCCCAGCAGGCGCTGGCCATGTCCAACTCGCTACGTGAGTCGTTCATTAAAGACCGCACGGCGACCGTCAATCGGATTCACGCAGCCCTTCTGGAGGTTGGCGTCAGCCTGGCCCCGGGCTTCAAAACCATCAAAGAGCTTCCAGCGTTGCTTGAGGTGAGTTCATTTTCTGAACGCATCAAGAAAAATCTGATGCTGCTGCATGGGCACTTCAACTATCTGGATGGACAGGTCAAGTCGCTGGACAAGGAGGTGGAGTGCCAGGCCGCCGAAGATGATCTGGCGGCGCGCTTGATGACCATGCCGTGTGTCGGCCCGATCACCTCCAGCGCCCTGGCTGCCGAGTTGGGCGATGGCAAACAGTTCAAATGCGGCCGAGGCTATGCGGCCTCGATCGGGTTGGTGCCCAAACAACATTCCACGGGCGACAAGACCGTACTGTTGGGCATCAGCAAACGCGGCGATCGAAACCAGCGACGCCTGCTCATCCAGTGCGCCCGTGTGTACTTGATGCAACTGGATCGACAGAAAGGCGCTTTGGCGGACTGGGTCCGCCAGCTCTTGGCGTCCCGCCATCACTCCAATCTTGTGGTTTGCGCGTTGGCCAACAAGCTGGCACGAATCGCCTGGGCGATTGCGGCACACCACACTGAATTCGATGCGGGGCCAGCCGCGATGAACGCCTGACCCCGCTGTCACCCGAGCACCACCCACCTGGTTTTGCGATGCTGGATAACTGATGACGTGAACGGCCAACCGGCCTGACGACAACCCTGGGCTCCTACACGGCTGAAAGGCCGTTACCCTAATTAGGGTCGTTGGGCATCGATTCTCATCGAGGCGCGGGGCCACAAACCCCACTTAGACGCCGGATAGATGAAAGCAAGCCAAACACGCATCAAGAACAGTATTGCAGAAAAGGGGGTAACCATAGATGTAGGAGC
>NZ_JBXAOA010000098.1:0-1277 GCF_058802325.1 Pseudomonas sp. GW822-FHT02E03
CCCCCCCCCCCCCCCCCCCCCCCCCCCCCCCCCCCCCCCCCCCCCCCCCCCCCCCCCCCCCCCCCCCCCCCCCCCCAGCTCCCACATTTGATCCGGTTCCTTCAAGGGGAACCGGTTGTTTTTAGATCCCTTGCGGTGTCTCTTCACCACCCAACGCTTCAACCATCGCCGGCAGGAAGTCGCCGAAGGTCAGCATCATCAGGGTAAAGCTGGCGTCCAGTTGACCCAGGGCTTCGTCGCCACCGTCCTGTTCCGCCTGATCCTGCAGCAGGTCTTCGAACTTCAGGCGCTTGACCACCATTTTGTCGTCAAGCACGAACGACAGTTTGTCCTGCCAGGCCAGCGACAGTTGAGTGACCACTTTGCCGGTGCTCAGGTGCAGCTGGATTTCTTCGCTGGTCAGGTCCTGACGCTTGCAGCGCACGATGCCGCCGTCTTCGTGGGTGTCACGCAGTTCGCACTCGTCCAGCACGAAGAAATCGTCCGCGGCTTTCTGGGTGGTGACCCACTCGGTCATGGTGGCGGTCGGCGACATCTTCACTGTCAGCGGACGCACTGGCAGCGAGCCGATCACTTCGCGCAGGGTGGAGAGCAGGTCTTCGGCGCGTTTCGGGCTGGCCGAGTTAACCAGGATCAGGCCCTGTTTCGGCGCGATGGCGGCGAAGGTCGACGAGCGACGGATAAAGGCGCGGGGCAGGAAGGCCTGGATGATTTCATCCTTGATCTGATCGCGTTCCTTTTTGTAGACCTTGCGCATTTGTTCGGCTTCGATCTCTTCGACCTTTTCCTTCACTGCGTCACGCACGACGCTGCCCGGCAGAATGCGTTCTTCCTTACGGGCGGCGATCAGCAGGAAGTCGCCGCTGATGTGCACCAGTGGCGCGTCTTCGCCCTTGCCGAATGGCGCGACGAAACCGTAGGTGGTCAACTCCTGGCTTGCACATGGACGCGCCAGTTTGGTGGCCAGTGCAGTTTCCAACGCCTCGGCATCAAAAGGCAGATCTTGGGTCAGGCGATAGATAAGCAGGTTCTTGAACCACATGGGGTGAGTCTCTCCTTTATACAAAGGGGGGCATTATTGTCCTCCGTGTGCCATAGGCCAACCCTTCTCTAAGCCTTTGGAAGGCCTGAGAAAATTAATTAAAAAAGTGCTTGCCAGAGGTTGGGTCGCTACGTAGAATGCGCGCCACACCGAAAGTGAAGGGTGATTAGCTCAGCTGGGAGAGCGTCTGCCTTACAAGCAGAATGTCGGCGGTTCGATCCCGTCATCACCCACC
>NZ_JBXAOA010000099.1:0-1198 GCF_058802325.1 Pseudomonas sp. GW822-FHT02E03
TGTGGGAGATTCTATGGTTGAGGGAAAGCCCTCAACTGGCTTTTGGCTGGTATTCGCTTTGCCCTTTCAGCAAGGCGAATACCACCCGAGCAAGCTTGCGAGCCAGCATCACCAGCGCCTGAGTGGTGCTGAAACCCCGCGTTCTTTGTTCTTCGTAATACCCTTTCCAGGCTTTCGTACGGCTAGCCGACATCGCTGCATTGTGCAGAAGTCGGCGGGCCTCGGGGTCGCCGCGCTTGGTCAAACTGCGGCGAGCGTCCTTCTGTCCTGATTTCGCCACCCGTAAATCCATGCCCAGGAAGGCGATAAATGCATCCGCGTTTCTAAAATCTCCTCGCTGAAATGCAGTTATCAAGCGGGCCCCAGTCAAAAATCCAATACCCTCAACTTTCAGGCAGCGCTTCAATTGACCGAGCAAACCGGCTTCTTTGAGCTGATCGTTGATCGTCTTTTCGATCAGCGTCTCAAGCTGCTGCATGGACTTCACTTGCTCGGCAAAAGCCGCCTTGAGCAGCGGCTCATTCGACCAGCTCTGCACCAGGCCGACCCTGGCCTGGACCAAGGCTGCGCGACGGCGGAAAAGGCTCAGGAGCTGGCGGTACAGTGGTGAGGGCGGGGTCCAAGGACGCAACTCCTCGGCTTCGTTCTTCAGGTAACGAGCCAGCAGCTTGGCATCCAGTGCGTCGGTTTTGGCGCGGATCTTCACGCCTTCGCGATAATGTTTGAGTTCATAGCCTCCCACCATGTAAATCGTGCAACCGGCCTCATAGGCCAGATCAGCGAAGTCCAGGTGGTAAATGTTGGTCGCCTCAATGGCAATAGCCACCGTCCCCGACAACGCCTTCAGCCACTGCTTGATGGATGTTCTGGTGTTGGGAATCTCTTCAAGCAAATCACCACCAGACTGATAAATCACCAGTTCATTCTTGGCGACATCCACACCTACGATCGGTTTTGATAGAGAGACCGGCATTGCCACAGGATTTCCTCCGGGATAAGGTTTGAGCACTTGAAGGGCTCACCCAGAGGCGCAGGCTTGTTCCTATCGTCGGTCTAGCCAGATGCATTCTTTATCGGCGCTTGGGTGAAAGGAGGAGGGGCGAAATCTCCCACGGTCTGTACTGCGTCAACAGTCAGAATCGAGCCTTGTCCCTCCTCCTCCCTTCAAGTCCTACCATACAAGCGAGCCTGCTCGCGA
>NZ_JBXAOA010000100.1:0-1106 GCF_058802325.1 Pseudomonas sp. GW822-FHT02E03
GATTCGCTGACAAATACCATTCCGCCTTTCCACTTCATTGAACCGTTTTGCCGGACTTTTCTGACCAGCATTTGTGAAGGGTAATTCACCTCCGGCACACGTCCGTCGTAGAGGCGGCTGGATGGCACATAAACATCCGCCGGAACCTTCATTGCCAGGGCCTTGTGAGGGCGTTCGTAGTTGTATTCGTGGCGAAACCGTTCAAACGCCAGCTGCTGCTGTACCAAATTATGCTCAGGTGTCTGAAGCAGCGCAGCCTTGAGGGTTCGGTGCATTCGTTCATGGCGGCCATTCTGGTCAGGGCGTCCGGGCTGGATACGCTCGGGATAGATACCCAAGCGTATGAACCAGGCCGCCAGGCTGGAGATGCGCGACACGCCGGTCGAGGCAAAAGGTGAACCGTTATCCGTGCGAATGACATTGGGCAACCCATACTCTCGAAAAGCCCAGTCAAATCCTTCGCGCGCCCCAGCCACACTGCTTTGCGCCCGACAAAGTAAGAGGAATCGACTGACATGATCGGAGATCGTCAAAGGAAAGCAGCGCTGACCTGATTGCAGGGCGAAGTCGCCTTTGAAATCCGCCGCCCATGTTTGATTGGGCTCTGTGGCTTCGCGTAACGGAATAGGCCCCGTCGGTGGGCGATTAAGGAAACGTCGTTTTTGCACCAGACCTGCACGCTTGAGCCATTCGCCAGCGGTGCTCAACGCGGGCCAAGACAGCTCCGCGTGCGTATTTTTAAGGTTGTGAACCAACTTCTCAGGCCCCCAACTCGGATGCTCGCGCTTATAAGCGATCAGCAACTCAAGGACATGCTCACTGATTTGATGGGGGCTGTGGTGTGGACGTCTGGACAGCTCTTTGAGCCCGTCGATGCCACGTTCAGCATAGCGCGCTAGCCACTTGTCCAAAGTGGGCCGGCTGACACCGTAATGCCGTGCTAGCTCACATTTGGAATAGGCGCCGGACATCCAGTCGCCTACGAGTTTCACTCTCTGATCCATTGGGGACTCTCGATTCCAGGGCATGGTCAGGCACCTCCTGACCGTATTTCATACCTGTAAACGATGTCTCCGGTTTAAAACGTAAAGGATGTCTCCGGTTTC
>NZ_JBXAOA010000101.1:0-1071 GCF_058802325.1 Pseudomonas sp. GW822-FHT02E03
CGCTACCGAATCCACAAACAGGATGGAAGTATCCATATCAGCCACCACAATCGAAGTGATATAGCATGATAATAAAAAGAATTAAATGGATATCGAAGTCAGCTGAAGAAGCGGAAGTTGAAATTAGTGATGGTGACTTCACATGCATCGCCTTCTCTCAACCTTGCAATGTAATAGTGGGCGAGCATTTAACTCAACCACTCCACGTTTTTTCTGTAAAAAACGCAATGATCAGTGATCAGCCGGTGGTAGGAATATGGAACTTAAGCGACACAAAACTTGAGCGAAAAGTCGTTGCCAAAGTTATCGACATCACTAACCAAGTGGTTGCCGTTGGCGACATACATATGCTGATTGATGATTGTTTACCAGGAGGATTAGAGATTGGGAACATCATTGAATTCGAGTGCGCAAGAATAGATCTATGGTAGTAGCATCTAAAAAACAAAAAGAAAAGGTGACAAAGAAAAGGTGACAGATTTATTTTCTAGTCACCTTTCTCCAAGCGCTCATGAAAATAAATCGAAAATCAATCCATCCCATTTTTGCCAGGTCTAAGTACAGAAGGCATAAAACCGTGGAAAAACGACCCGATAGTCTCATCTGGATGATTATCCATAATGAAAGTCGTCTGTAAAATAAACAATCTACACGACATCTTAAACCCATACACTCTAACTAGATTAAAGCACTATATCTCTAGATCCGACGGCGAAATAGATCTTGACATCGCCAGAGAATACACGGTCTACGGAATTGAGTTCTGGGACAACTGCCCATGGTTCTATCTTTGTACTGAAGTGGACGACGAGTATCCAAAACCCTTTGCTGCTGAATTTTTTGAGGTAATAGACGAACACATTTCACAATACTGGAGATTGGGCTCGACCCCGTCAGGGGAGAGAGGAAACTCAACTTCACTAGTATTCGAAGAATGGTCGAAGGACCCAAGTTTTTACGAACGTCTAATTGATGGCGACGAGCAAGCTATCGTTACATTTGCAAAATATAAAAAACTCATGAACTCAGAATAATTTAGCACACAAAAAATAATACAAAAGGGCAATACAA
>NZ_JBXAOA010000102.1:0-815 GCF_058802325.1 Pseudomonas sp. GW822-FHT02E03
TTGCTCGCGAAGGGGTCATCAGCTTCAACATCATCGTTGACTGACACACCGCTTTCGCGAGCAAGCCCGCTCCCACAGAGTGCTCGTGCCCGAACAGATGAAATACCGGAAACGCAGAACCTGAAAATCATCTCATCGAAGTTTATGGGGAAATAATGGCTGTTGAATTTCGTCCGGCATTGCGCACGGATGCGCGCGAGATCGCCCGTTTGTTCCAGATTTCATCAGAGGGTGCTTCGGATTACATCTGGAGCCAGCTGGCGGAGCCCGGGCAGGATCTGCTGGAGGTGGGTGCCGCTCGTTACGCCCGTGAAGATGTCGATTTTTCCTATCAGAACTGCCTGATCGCGCAGGCCGAGGGAGAGGTCATCGGCATGCTGCACAGCTACGTGATGCGCCACGATCCCCTGGCCGCTCCCGTGACCGACCCGGTCCTGGCACCGTATGCCACCATGGAAATCCCCGACACCCTCTATATTTCGAGCCTGGCTCTGCATGAGGGCTGGCGCAATCAGGGCTTGGGCAAACAGTTCCTCGCCTACGCCTACGACCGTGCCAACCGGTTGGGGCTCAACGGCTTGAGTTTGATCGACTACGCGGCGAACACCGGCGCCCGGCGGTTTTATGAGCGTCACGGCTTCCGGATCGTCGATACCTGCCAGATCACGCCCCACCCAATGATTCGGGTTACGGGTGAGGCTTATTTGATGTATCGGCCTTAAGGCTGAGCCCTGTTCGTGTGGGAGCGGGCTTGCTCGCGAAGGGGTCATCAGCTTCAACATCATCGTTGACTGACACACCGCTTTCGCGAGCAA
>NZ_JBXAOA010000103.1:0-764 GCF_058802325.1 Pseudomonas sp. GW822-FHT02E03
CCCCCCCCCCCCCCCCCCCCCCCCCCCCCCCCCCCCCCCCCCCCCCCCCCCCCCCCCCCCCCCCGCTCCCACAAGGGGATTTGCGGTGTGCCGCAATCACTCGCCGCGAATGTACTGCTCCAACTGGCGAATCAGTTCAGCCTGTTCGGCAATGGCTTCCTTGACCAGGTCGCCGATGGACAGCAAGCCGATCAACTCGCCGTTTTCCACCACTGGCAAGTGCCGCAGGCGTTTTTCGGACATGATGCCCATGCAGGTTTCGACGGTTTGATGGGTGTCCACGGTGATCACTGGCGACACCATGATGTCGCTGACCGGTGTGCCGACAGAGGAGCGCCCCTTGAGCACCAGTTTGCGCGCATAGTCACGCTCGCTGATGATGCCGACGACCTTTCCCTCTTTCAGCACCGGTAACGCGCCGACGTTTTTTGCGGCCATCACCATCAGCGCTTCCAGCACCATTTGATGCGGTGCAATAGAGTGGACTTGCTGATTCTGTTGGGCCTTTAACTTGAGCAGTTGGGCGACGGTTTTCATGGCGGTTTCTCGGGTGTTGTCGTTGTTCTTGAAGAATCGTAGAGACGCGCTCGCAGAGCAAGGCAGAAAGCGGCAGATACCGCGCAAAAAGCGTCATTCAGCGATTTTTCTTTGTAAAAGCCCGCCCCTGATGCCGGTAAGTTAAGAAATTTGAGCGACGAAAATCCTGTGGGAGCGTGGCTTGCCCGCGAAGAATGCACCGCGGTTTTTCAGGTACTACGCGTCAG
>NZ_JBXAOA010000104.1:0-738 GCF_058802325.1 Pseudomonas sp. GW822-FHT02E03
CCCCCCCCCCCCCCCCCCCCCCCCCCCCCCCCCCCCCCCCCCCCCCCCCCCCCCCCCCCCCCCGCTCCCACATTTTGATCTCGTCACACATGGGGATCGCGGTTTAGAGTGACCGGTCACACACCGATCAAGGACGAACACCACCATGCCCGACCACGACCCCGCCATTCACCTCGAACGCTTCAGCGAATCCCACATCGAGGGCATCACCGCGCTCTACAACGACCCCGCCGTGGCCCGGCAGGTGCTACAAATGCCGTTTCAGTCCAGCGAGGTCTGGCGCCAACGCCTGATGGCGGACAACGAGCGGGCGGTGAAACTGGTGGCGCTGCACCAGGGATCGGTCATCGGCAACATTGGCCTGGAGCAGTTTTCGCGGATCCGCCGCAGCCACGCCGGCAGCTTTGGCATGGGTGTCGCCGTGGCGTGGCAGGGTAAGGGTGTCGGCTCGAAATTGCTGGCAGCAGCGCTGGACGTCGCCGACAACTGGATGAACCTGCAACGGGTAGAACTTTCGGTGTACGCCGACAACGAAGCGGCCATCGGCCTGTACCGCAAATTCGGTTTCGAGACCGAAGGCCTGTTTCGCGATTACGCCGTGCGTGACGGTCGACTGGTCGATACCCTGAGCATGGCGCGCCTGCGTCGCCGGTAAGTCAAAAAAATCCTGTGGGAGCGGGGGGGGGGGGGGGGGGGGGGGGGGGGGGGGGGGGGGGGGGGGGGGGGGGGGGGGGGGGG